>JBBQRC010000077.1:0-11400 GCA_038215215.1 Pirellulales bacterium | reverse complement strand
GTCGAGCCCCATGGATGCTTCATCGAATATCAAGACGGGTGGATCATGGACGATGGCCCGGGCAATCGAAACCTTCTGCTTCATGCCGGTTGACATCCGTCCGCCCGCCACATCGCGAATATCGTTCATCTGCAGTTCACTAAAGATCAGTTCCATGCGTGCGTTGAGCTGCTCGGTTGGGATACCATACAGCTTGCCAAAATACTCGACCATCTCCCAGGCAGTCATGCGGTCGTAGATGGCCGTGTTGTTGGAAACGAAGCCGATACTGTGTCGCACTTCGTAGGGGTGTGTCGAGACGTTAAAGCCGTTGACTTTGGCGACACCGCTGGTGGGCTGGAGCACCGTGCTGAGAATGCGCAGAGCGGTCGTTTTGCCCGCCCCATTGGGCCCTAACAGGCCAAAGATCTCCCCTGGGCGAACCGTAAAACTCACGTGGTCCAAGGCGATGAACTGTCCCGCCACTAAATCCGGGTAGGACTTGGTCAGTTGGTCCACTTCAACCATCGTGGTGAATTTCCTTGGCTAAATTCTGACCTGCAAGCGTGACAGATTCTGCTCCGCCTAATCCTCGCATGCAGGCTGCATTTCGTAAATCGGCTCGCATGGAGAAGCACTACTTCGATTGCGTGGGCAGCTTGAGCGGCGGTAAAGGGCGGCGTTCAACCATACGGTCGCTGGGCAGTCTACCACCGGCGAGCTCTGTCGCCAGCGGTTGCGTCACGGCTTGTACCGCACCGCGGGGAACTTCGCTGTGTGTGCTCGCTGCCTGGCTGGTTCCGGCAGCGGATCCGGCAGATGGTCCGGCAGCGGGTTGGACAACCTGGACTGGATTCAGGCGGTCTGATTGCCTTCCTCTGCGCTCAAAACCGTTAGCCACAGGTTGGCGTGCTTCAGGAAACTGGTCGGCGACGCGGCGGCCTTGGGGCGAACTAAAGTCATTGCGACGCCGCCCGTAACCCGCTCCGCCGTCCAAGGGAGTTAGCAGAAAGACGACCCCTAAGCCAAAGACGAGGCCTGCGACCGTGGTGCCAGCCAAGATCGTGCTGCGTCCCGGCCCTTCGGGCAGCTCGCCAACTTGAGGATCGTCAATGCGCGTGATCAAACTGCACGACACGGCTGCGTCGCGGGCTGCTCGCGCTTCGGATAATTGACGCTCGGCGTCTTGCAGGATTTGCGTCCGCGCGCGGACTTCGCTCACCAAATTCCCATATTCAGCGCGAATGCTGGCAAGCCGATCCAGTCGCGTTTCCAGCGAAGTCTGCTGTTGACGTAACTTCGCAAGGTGATTGTTGGCGTTCTGGGCATCATTGACCAGCGATTGTCGCGCCAGCCCAAGTTCCTGATGCAAACGAACTTCGATCTCTATTTCGGCTTGGATCGCAGCCTGGACCAAAGGATGCCCAGTGGTAAAGCGACCTTGAAGCTGCGAAGCGTTTAGCCTCGCATCGGCTAAGCCCTCGCGGAGCTTTTTAAGACCTGGCTGCGAGTTGAGCAGGCTATTGGGAGCCAGGATTTGATCGGGGTCCGCAAAGGCTTTCTCGGCCAGTTCCAAGTCGGAGTCAAGTTGCTGCAGTTGCAACTCCGCTTGTCGAATTTCCGCCTTAACGTTGTCGAGCTGCTGACGTGAACTGTTGTTGCTCGACCCCGCGTCGGTCATGCCTCGCAGGTCACTCAGGTCGGGTCCCGCTTCGCTTTCGATCACTTGCAATTTGCCGGTAATGGTTGCCAATTCACGCTGCGCCATATCGCTGGCCGTCTCCAGCTCGGCAATCACTCCGTCGGCTCGAGCGCGACGCACCAGTTGCAGTCGACTTTGCAAACTTTCGCAAATCGCCATATTCAGGTCATACACACGTTGACGGGAGCTGTGCTTGGTGTCGAGGTAAATCACTTCGGTGGTGCCGAATTCGGCGCCCCGAGGCGCCCGCACTTCAAGACACTTTTTGGCGAACTGCTCGATATCTTTCGCCGTGGGCCACGCGACAGCCTGTTGAGGGGGCGCATCCGAATCGGGCCCCACTTTAGCGAGCGCGTCGTGTAGCACCTGTGGGTTGTGGGCGAGCTCAATAATCGTCTCTTGTGCTGCTTTCATGTCGGTTTGGCTCTGAAATCGTCCCAAACGCATCACCGCACCGTTGGCTTCATCACGTACGATTAAACCCTGCGAGGCCACCCACACGTCCTGCTTGAGGAGCGTGACGTAGGAAAAGCCGAGACCCCCGAAAATCAGCGTGGAAGCCATCCACAGCCACCACCATTGCCTACAAGTGTTAAGCGATCGCAGCAAGAGACCGTTGGTGATTTTGGAATCTGTCACGATTTTTTACCGTTGTTTATCGGGTTTCGAAGATCGCGCAGGGACTGGCGCCTCGGCAGAACAACTGGTTTCCAGTCTGCCGCAACGCGCTGCGCATGTGGCCACCCGCCTTGGATCGCCGTGGAAGTGTAGCCCACGAATATTCGCTCCGCCGTAGCGGTCGTGAAATCACCAGAGCGGAACGACGCCTCGCCTCTAAGTGATGACAGTTGAAGGAGATAGACCAACTTTAACGAGCGTGCCGAAGGTCCCCTCTCCGGAAGTTTGCCCCGACTGAGATTTCCCATCCTGGTTCGCAAAAGCGCTCTAGGGGAGCTGGCGAAATGTTGCTACTATCGTGGACTCGTGGATGATTGCCGAGTCTCGGAGGCTCCGCGTCCGCAAGCCAACCAAACTGCGTCAGGGAAGATGCCCATGCTACGTCGCCTTGCACTGCCAACTTTTGCCTGGATTCTTGCTACCGCAGCCGCGTTTGCTCAGCAAAATCAGTTCAATAATCCACCGGCTAACGCGCAGGCAGCCCCGCTGCGCTCGCTGCAACAGTCAGCGGCACAACCTGCTGGCGGGCCGGGCTCGTTGAAAGCTGCACCATTGCAGGCAGGCCCATTGCAGGCAGGCCCAGCACAGGCAGGCCCAGCACAGGCAGGCCCAGCGGCTACCCAGTTAACGCCCGCCCAACTCGCTCAAGCACAGCAAATTGCCGAACAGCAGGCTGCGCAGCAATTCGCCTTGCAACAGCAAGCGCTGACCCAGCAATTGGCGGTAATGCCCTTCGAATCGCTCAATGAACCTCAGCAAAAGTACCTCGATCAAGTACTCAATGTTTGGGAGCAGCGCACGGCCGCCATCCAGCGTTATCAGTGCAATTTTACCCGCTGGGTCTTCGATCCCGCTCAGAATGCCAACCCTGACCCAGCTTCGAAGGCCGAGGGAATTCTGAAGTTCATGGAGCCCGACAAGGGGCTGTTTCGCATCGACAAACTCGAATTTTTTGCCGGTCGCGACCCCAAAGCCAATGGACCGCTTTACCAGGAGAACCAACGCCAAAAATATGGCGAATATTGGATTTGCGATGGCGAATACGTGCACATCCTCGATCGCAATGAAAAGAAATGCACCAAGTATCAGTTGCCGCCAGCCAATCGTGGTAAGGAAATTTACCTCAGTCCGTTGCCGTTCCTATTTGGTGTCAAAGCCCAGGAAATTTATAACCGCTACTGGATTCGTCCCATCGCCCCTCCCGCCAATAGCAAAGACGTTTACTTAGAAACCTATCCCAAACGACCTGACGATGCGGGCAACTATTCACGCGTCCAAATTGTTCTTGATGCCAAAGAGGTACTCCCCAAAGCCTTAATCGTCTTTTTGCCCAACTATCGCCCCGAACAGCCGCATCGTGAGATCTACGAGTTTTCAAACCGCAGCGATCGCAGCGGCAATGCGCTCGATAAGCTCCAGGAAGCTATTCACTGGAAAGATGAGTTCATCCCCACCTCGCTGACCAAGGACTGGACGATTATCGTCGAGCCATACGAAGCAGCTCAGGCACCTGCCGGCCCAGCACAAGGTCAAGCACAGGTTCCCGCCTCAGGTCCACTCCGGACCGCTCAACCGACGCGCCCATCCACCTTGAGATAAGTGCTGGGGATATAGGCAATTCCGCCGCGACAAGGCACAATACAAGCCCTTGATTTTTGCCTTCTCGCGCGCAGGTCCTTGTCTTGGCAGACCCGATCTTAACTACCTCTAGAAATAAGCTCGTTGAGCCACCGCCAGCGGCAACTTGGCAGTCGCAAGCGGCACGCGTGGCGATTTCCGATTATTACGACGAGTCGGAGGTTGACTACCGCATTTGGAGTCAAGAAGGCTACCGACATTTCGGATATTGGCACTGGGGCATCTGGCCCTGGCAGCGCCGCCGGATGCTCGAAGAGATGAACGAGATAGTCTTCGAACAATTGGGGCTGAAACAGCTCCAAGACGGCAACATAGGTGATTTAGGCTGCGGCACGGGCGCAGTCGCTCGTTACGGTTGCGATCATTTCCCCCGACTTGGCTGGCATGCGATTACGATCTCGCGGGCTCAAGCGGACCAAGCCGAGTCGAAATTCGCCGCTGCCCGAGCGCAGCACGCTGAAGATCGTGCCGGGCTCGACAGCGTTTTTCATGGCGACTATCACGTCCTCCCCTGGAGCGATCAATTTTTCGGTGCAGCCTTCTTCTTGGAAAGCTTGTGCCACAGCACAGAACCTCAGCAGGCGCTCAGAGAAGTCGCCCGGACGCTTAAGCCTGGTGCCCGTCTGGTCATTGCCGACGGCTTCCTCAATCGTCCGCTCTCAAGCACTTCCAAGTGGTTTCGCTGGCTGCATCGAGAGGTCGCGGAAAATTGGGCAGTACCCTCGTTCCACGAAATTGCGGCCCTGCCTATGTGGCTCGAAGCGAGCGGCCTAAAGCTGCTTGCCAAACGCGAGATGGGATGGCGCATGGCCGTTTGCGCGTCGCATTCTTTGCCACTGAGCTTGGTGCATACCTTGAAGATGTTGGTCAGGCGGCGTTCGACGACTTGGCAATGGAAACATTTACGTGGCAGCGCTTTGTCGATGATGCTAGGTATGCAACGCGGAAATTTCGGCTACTATTTGCTCACCCTGCAAAAGCCATGTGCCGATTGAGACTTTCCACTCTATCCACTAATTACTCAGGCCGCGAAACACTCAGGCCGCTAGTCACCGAAGCCACCAAACACTCAGGCTGGCCACCCAACGCTCAGGCTGGCCGCTTATGCGACCATTTGTCGCGTCGGCCGGAGTAGTCCAGAGTGGTATTGAATAAAAGTAGTTACGGGTAGGATACTAGTCGAACAAGTGCAGGCTTGCGCGTTTAAGTCGGAGTACGTGTGTGTCGGAGTAACTGTGCCGCATTTGTCGTAAAAGTTGTGTTGAAAATTGACCTTCCTACGCTCAATCAGGCCGACCGTTGAGAGATTGACCTTGGGAAGGTTGTTTAGCCAAGAAATCATTGCAGAGCCATGACTCGATTTCTATTTCCTCGATGGACGAACAAGCTTCTCCCCTTAATGGGATTGTTCGCGCTCGGCGGCGCCGGGTACGCAGGGACTTTATTTTTGGGAGTCACCGACCCGGTTACGCTCAATCCCGGCTATCAACCTGAACAACCCGTTCCTTTCAGCCACAAGATTCATGCTGGCGAGCTGAAAATGGATTGCCGCTACTGCCACGTAAACGTGGACAAAGGGGCGGGTGCCACGGTTCCGCCCACGGCGACGTGCATCAACTGCCACAGCCCGATGGGCAAAGACGGCGCACCAGCCTTGACCGCTGTTCATCCTGCCAGCAAAAAGCTGCGGGCGGTGCATGAGAGCTGGGAATCGGGAGAATCGGTTCCCTGGGTCCGGATCCATCGCTTGCCGGACTTCGTGTACTTCAACCACTCCGCACACGTAAATCGTGGCGTGAGTTGCGTGACTTGCCACGGTCGCATCGACACAATGGAAAAAGTTTATCAGGCCGAAGAGCTTTCAATGGCTTGGTGTATCGAGTGCCACCGCAACCCCGAGCCCAATCTGCGTCCTGTCGAATTTGTCACCAAGCTCGACTGGGAGCCTGAAGAGGGTAAAACGCGGGAAGAGATCGGAACCGCAATACGGGCGGAAAAGGATATCAATCCTCGTATTAACTGCGCCGTCTGCCACCGCTGAGTCGAGCCAGAGTTTTTAGAATTTTGCGTTGGTGAAACCAAACCGGCTTGCGGCCTCCTGTGTCGCGAACGGAAGGTCGATCCTTACTGTGTATAAACCTTAACCAGCATCGCGCTGATCCGCACATGCAGGCAACAAAGACAATGTCGGCGAATAAGACTTATTGGCGTAGTCTGAACGATTTGCAAAACACGCCCGAGTTCGAGGAGTATTTGCATCGCGAGTTCCCACAGGCTGCTTCCGAATTTCCTGAGGGGGTGTCACGGCGCCGTTGGCTGAAGCTGATGAGTGCGTCGATGGCGCTTGGAGGCATGGCCGGTTGCCGTTACGGACCGGAGGAGATTGTTCCCTTTGTGGTGCGTCCACCCAATGATGTGGCGGGAGTACCAAAACATTATGCTTCCAGCTTCGAATTGGCTGGTAGAGCGGTTCACTTGCTGGTCAGCAATGTGGATGGTCGCCCAATCAAGATCGAAGGCAACTCCCAGCATCCAACGATGCGTGACAGCGAGCCCAACGAACTTGGCGAAGAGGGAGACAAGTCGCGTTTTGCGAGTTCCGGAACAGACGTCTTTTCGCAAGCCTGCATCCTGGGACTGTACGACCCGGATCGCGCTAGCCGCGTGGCCAAGCGGGTCGATGGCGATCTGCAGGATTCGTCCTGGGAAGCGTTTGCAGCTTATGTCAAGACTCGGCTCGAAGCGCTTAAGGCCGACCAGGGTGCTACACACGCCATTTTGATGTCACCGTCGCTTTCACCATCAGTGAATCGCTTGGTGGCTGAGTCGTTGAAGTTGCTCCCCAAGGCAACTTTGGTTCAGTATTCCTCGGTGGACACTTCGTCTCAAATGGCAGCCTGCGCCCAAGCTGCTGGAAAACCAGCCGAATTGCGGTTGAAGCTGGATGCGGCCAAAGTGATCTGCGCCCTCGACAGCGACCTGCTGGGCAACGACCCAAGTATGGTGCTGCACACCCGCCAATTTTCGAAGGGACGGGTCCCCGAGCCCAGAAAAATGAACCGCTTGTACGCTGTCGAGTCGCGTTACTCGGTGACGGGCGCGGCCGCCGATTCGCGACTGGCCGTGCGCAGTTCGCAGATTGGTGCCTTCATCGATCGACTTGAGCAAAGCGTGGACAATTTGTTGGCTGGCGGCCAGCCGGTCCCGCCAGTGGCAGGCGAAAAAGCCTTCAATGAGGTTTCGTCGAGCGAAAAGGTCGCACGATTTGTCGAGGCCATGGCGGAAGATCTCGTCAAACACAAAGGGGCCGGAGTTGTCTCTGTCGGCAGTCACCAACCACTGGAGGTCCAGTTGGCTGCCTTGCGGTTAAATCAGAAGCTCGACAATTTTGGTAAGACCGTCATGCTGATGCCCAGCCGCTCAGCCATAGCCGGGGTCACCCCTGCCTCGCTGCTGGAACTGGTCAACAAGCTTGATTCCGGTGTGGTCACCAGTGTTTGGATTTTGGGAGACAACCCGGCTTATACGGCTCCGGGAGATGTCGCGCTCGCAGACGCGCTGAAGAAGCTGACCGATACGGTCTATTTGGCTGAATTTGAAGACGAAACAGCCAGCGTGTGTGGCTGGAGCTTGCCCCTCGCACATCAATTGGAGAGCTGGAGCGACGTCTTGGGTGTGGATGGCAGCTATGGTGTTGGCCAGCCGCAAATCCTGCCGCTACTTGGCGGCAAGACACCCGTGGAACTGCTGAGTCTGTTGATTGGCGGCGAGGCTACCGAAGGTGCCGCGGAGTCGCTGGTGCGGGCCGCTGCGGATGGCGTCGCTGGCAAACCGCTGACAGGTCGCCAATGGCGCGATGCACTGCACAATGGTTACTCAGAGGGTTTCGGAGCAGAGCCATTGTCGGGACCGTTTAAGGTCGACGGCAGTCGTCCGACGGGTTCTGTGGACCTTGATTCGATCGAAAACGGCTTGCTGGAGATAGTGTTTACGGTCGGTGACACTGTCTACGATGGTCGTTTCGCTAAAAACGTCTGGTTGCAGGAATTGCCGCAGACGATGACTAAGATTGTCTGGGATAACGCGGCCATTGTGAGTCCTGCGACCGCCAAGAGATTGTCGCTGATGCAGGGCGAATTGGTGCGATTGGTGCGTAATGGCGAAACGCTTGAGTTGCCGGTTTATCTAATGCCTGGTCAAGCCAACGGCACCATCTGCGTCCATTTGGGTTACGGACGTGTTTGTCGTGATGAAGCGGTGAACAGCGACGCACAAGTCGCCATTGGTAAGAATGTCAATCCGCTGCGTTCCTCGAACAGCATGCATATCCTGACAGAGGTCGAAGCGCGGGGCCTGTCACGACCCTATAAGCTGGCAACCACACAAGACCATTTTGCGATCGACACGCTCGGTTTGGAAACGACTAAGACGCGAGCCGCGACGCTGATTCGTGAAGGCACGCTGGAGCAGATTCAAGAAGGAGGCGCCGAGTACGTCGAACATCTCGGCACGCACCATCCTGCTTTGGAATCGCTCTGGGAAGAGCCCATGACGATCTTCGAAAGCGATCCCACAGTGCCGAATCAGTGGGGCATGACCATCGATTTGAACAAGTGCACCGGTTGCAATGCCTGTGTGCTGGCATGCCAATCCGAAAACAACATTCCGGTGGTTGGTAAGGAACAAGTCAGTCGCGGTCGCGAAATGCATTGGTTGCGGGTTGATCGCTACTTCCGCGGCGATGAAGACACACCCAAGATCGTCAATCAACCGGTGGCTTGCGTGCACTGCGAGACTGCCCCCTGCGAGCAAGTTTGCCCGGTGGCTGCCACCGTGCACACGGAAGAGGGTATCAACGCGATGGCCTACAATCGCTGTGTGGGAACTCGCTATTGTGCCAATAACTGCCCATACAAGGTGCGACGATTTAACTACTTCAATTATCAGACCGAATACGGATACTTTTACGGTTGGGAGCAACGGGGCAAGTTGGAAGAAGCCAGCCGCAAGTTGCAACAACTGGTGCTCAATCCGGAGGTCACGGTCCGTGGTCGCGGCGTCATGGAAAAATGTACCTACTGCATTCAACGAGTGCAGAACGGCAAAATTGGCGCGCGGAATCAAGGACGCCCGATCCAAGATGGTGAAATTCAATCCGCTTGCCAGTCGGCCTGCCCGTCGCAAGCGATTGTGTTTGGGGACCTCAAGGATCCGAACAGCCGCGTGTCGAAGCTACAGAGGAGTGAGCGGGCTTATGAGATGCTCGGCGAATTGAATATCAAACCGCGGACACAATATTTGGCGCGGGTGCGCAACACCCACCCACGTTTGAAGACTACCGATCAATTGGTTAGTGCTCACCATGCTGAACATGGTGGCGATCATTCCACACCTCAAGACCACGTAGAATCTGGCGAGGCTCATGTCGACCATAGCTAGTCAAAGAATTATTGACAACACGATTGACACCCCCGGTCGACGCCCACAGCTCGTAACCGGCAAGCAGACTTATGGCTCGTTGACCCACATGGTCGCTCGCATCAGCGAGGAGGCGCAGCCCCTAGCTTGGTGGATTACGTTTTGCATCGCTCTGCCGACGTTGGGCATGTTTGGCGGCCTGATTGGCTACCTCATCCTCACCGGGGTTGGCGTCTGGGGTAACATGTCGCCCGTTTTCTGGGGTTGGCCTATTGTCAACTTCGTGTTTTGGGTTGGTATTGGCCACGCCGGCACGCTCATCTCTGCGATTCTCTTCCTGTTCCGTCAGAATTGGCGGACGGGAATTAACCGTGCGGCCGAAGCGATGACGATCTTTGCGGTTATTTGTGCGGGCACCTTTCCCGGTATCCACGTTGGTCGCGCCTGGTTGGCATTTTGGTTGACACCTTACCCCAGTTTGAATCTGTGGATGTGGCCGCAGTTTCGCAGTCCGCTACTGTGGGACGTGTTCGCCGTCGGTACGTACGCGTCGGTGTCCCTGGTGTTTTGGTACATGGGGATGATTCCCGACTTGGCGACCTTCCGCGATCGTTCCAAATCCAAGTGGCGACGCTTGCTATATGGCGTGCTTTGTTTGGGCTGGTCTGGATCGTCGCGTCACTGGATGCGTTACGAGAAGGCCTACTCGCTGCTCGCCGCATTGGCAACGCCCCTCGTGCTGTCGGTGCACACGGTGGTTAGCTTTGACTTCGCCGTGTCACAGCTACCGGGCTGGCACACTACGATCTTCCCGCCCTACTTCGTAGCGGGGGCGATTTTTAGTGGCTTCGGCATGGTGGTGACGTTGCTCGTACCCATGCGGGCAATCTACAAGCTAAAAGACGTCATCACGCTGCGGCACCTCGATAACATGAACAAGATCATCCTGGCCACGGGCTCTTTGGTTGGGTTGGCGTACGCGACTGAGTTCTTCATGGCTTGGTATAGCATGAATCCCTACGAGTCCTTTACGTTTGTTAACCGAGCTTTCGGTCCGTATTGGTGGGCTTACTGGATTATGGTGAGCTGTAACGTGATTTCGCCTCAATTGTTCTGGTTCAAGATCTTCCGCACCAACACAATCTTGATGTGGATCGTGTCGATCTTCGTCAATATTGGTATGTGGTTCGAACGCTTTGTGATTACGGTGACTTCGCTCAGCCGAGACTTTTTGCCGTCGAGTTGGGGTTACTTTACGCCGACTTGGGTGGACATTGGCATGCTGGTCGGGAGCTTCGGACTATTCTTCACGCTCTTTTCACTCTTCTGCCGCTTCTTGCCCGTCGTGGCACTAGCTGAAGTGAAGGGTGTGATGAGCCAACATGCGCATGCCGAACATCGACATTCGCACGGCGGTGCCCATTAGCGAGTGCCGCCCCGCCAGCGGGCGGCAGATACTGGCCAGCAGATCGAAAACTAATTCATTTAATGGTTCAAACGTAAGTCAGGTTGTTGTAACAAGATGAGTGATCATAAGCCTGAGAAGAAAGCAAAACCACCTAAAGCGTTCGGCTGGGTGGCAGAATACGCGGACGAAAACAAGCTGCTTGAGGCGGCTCGCAAGGTTCGCGATTCCGGTTACTCGCGGACGGACGCATTCACTCCGTTTCCGGTTCACGGTATCGACGAAGCGCTGGGTATCAAACCAACTGTGTTACCTTGGTTCACTCTGTTTGCTGGAGCGACAGGTACTTCGGTTGCTCTGCTGATGCAATGGTGGATGAACTCGGTCGACTACCCGTACATTATCAGCGGTAAACCCTTTGCGAGTTGGCCAGCCTTTATCCCTGTCGCCTTTGAGTTGACGGTGCTGTTTGCGGCTTTCACGACCGTGTTTGCGATGCTCGGCTTGAATGGCTTGCCGAAGTTCAGCAATCCCGTGTTCACGAATCCCAAGTTTGATCGTGCGACCGATGACCGCTTTT
>JBBQRC010000076.1:0-11433 GCA_038215215.1 Pirellulales bacterium | reverse complement strand
TGGCAGCCTACGTTTGTATGGTTTATCTCAAGCCAAGAAATTTGCAAAGCTAGACGAATCAGTCGCGGAGTAGTGTGATGTCTATCGATTCACAGATCGGAAAAGCGTATCGGTGCGTGGTTGCGCCTGAGAATTCGGCCGCCTTGCTGACCGTAGGAAGTAGGTCGCTCAAAGTGAACGTGCTGGATACTTCTCGCGACGGATTTACGATTCGAATCGCCAATCATGATCTCGACAGGGTCACCAAAGCACAGAAGCTGGTTTTGCGGTTTGCTGAAGAACGCTGGGAAGTGAATCGCTGTGGAGCATATATTGAAGGTGGTAAGTGCACACAGTTGTCACTCGTTCGTGTACGCGAGACCACTCGAGTAAAACAACCCGGCGGATGGTCTTGGGTTTTAGTCCCGCAATTCAGTGGTCAAAAAGACCCCACCTTGCTGTTAGGGTTATTGGTTGCCTTTCTGATCGCCTGCGTTTGCTTGCCTGGAATTGGCGATCAAATCGGCACGGCTCCGAAGGTGAGTCGCACTGTTCGGAGCTTCTGGAACTCAGTCGACAAGTCTGTCTTTCCATAGCATTTCCTGCTAATCTGTTGGCTCCCAGGTAGAATTTTAATTCAGAGAGCCAATTCCATGAATTCGATCGATTTGCGTAGCTTCATTCGCGAGATTCCCAATTTTCCTAAGCCAGGGATTCTCTTCCGCGATATCACCCCGTTGCTCGCTTCTCCGGTAGCTTTTCAGGCGGCCATTGATCAGCTGGCAGCACGTTACGCCGATCAAAAAATCGATAGCGTGGTGGCGGCAGAATCTCGTGGATTTATCTTTGCGGCGCCATTGGCCCTCAAGTTAAAAGCCGCTTTCATCCCAGTTCGCAAACCGGGGAAACTGCCTTATCAAAAGCACAGTCATTCCTACGATTTGGAATACGGGAGCGACACTCTTGAAATGCACATCGACGCGTTAGAAGCAGGGCAGCGGGTGCTGGTGGTTGACGATTTGCTCGCCACGGGGGGCACCGTTGAGGCCTGCGTTAAGCTGCTCGGGAACTTTTCAGTTACCATAGTGGAGTGCGCCTTCTGCATCCACTTGCGGGCGCTTAAGGGAGAGGAACGCCTCAAACCTTACTCGACCTTTAGCCTGATTGAATACTAGTGCTGATTGAATAATCGCCTGGATTGAATATTGAACAGCCTCATGCCGGAATCGCCTGCCATGTCCCGAAGCAACTCCCTGAAGTGGTTCTCGCTATTCCTGGTCTCCCTGGCATCCGTGGTGGTTGCAGCCGAGCGGCCGAACATCATCCTGATTTATGCCGACGATGTCGGCTATGGGGATGTATCGTGTAACGGCCAAAGCACGTTGCTGACACCCAATATTGATAGCCTGGCGCGCGACGGTTTGCGCATGACGGATGCCCACTGCTCGGCGGCGACCTGCACGCCTTCGCGTTTCGCCTTGCTGACCGGCCAATATGCCTTTCGGCAAAAAGGAACAGGCATCGCTGCGGGAAATGCCAACCTCATTATCCAGCCAAGCACGCCTACATTTCCTTCTGTACTGCAATCAGCTGGCTACAAAACCGGTGTGGTTGGGAAATGGCATCTTGGTTTAGGCGCAGGTGCAGTCGACTGGAACAAGGAAGTCCGTCCAGGCCCCATGGACATCGGCTTCGATTACCATTTTCTGATACCCGCCACCGGCGATCGTGTTCCCTGCGTCTACCTTGAGCAGGGGCAGGTGGTAGATCTCGATCCGGCGGACCCAATCGAAGTCAGCTATGCGAAGCGGATTGATGCGAGTCCCTCGGGCGAAGAGCGTCCCGACTTGCTGAAGCAAATGTGGTCGCACGGTCATAATTCCACCATCGTCAATGGCATCTCGCGTATCGGCTGGATGACAGGGGGGAAGACAGCTCGCTGGGTGGATGAGGACATGGCTGACGTCATCACGCACAAAGCTAAAGCCTTCATCGACCAGAATCAAAGCACCCCGTTTTTCCTGTTCTTCTCCACCCATGACATTCACGTCCCCCGCGTTCCGCATTCGCGCTTCGTCGGCAAATCGGGATTAGGTCCACGTGGTGACGCCATGCTGCAACTCGATTGGTGTGTTGGCGAGATCCTGAAGAAAGTCGATTCACTTGGGCTGGCTGATAAGACACTGGTGATGTTTTCGTCCGATAACGGTCCGGTGCTTGACGACGGCTACGTTGATGAAGCCAACGAGAAACTCGGTCAACATGATCCCAATGGCGAACTGCGCGGTGGAAAGTATTCCGCGTTTGAAGCTGGCACGCGCGTCCCGCTGGTAGTACGTTGGCCTAAACATATTGAACCTGGTAAAGTCTCGGCGGCATTGTTTGGCCAAATTGATTTGGCCGCTACCTTGGCCAAGTTGGTCGGAGCCAACGTGCCGCAAGCTGCTTTTCCAGACAGTCGCGATGCGCTGGACGCGCTCCTTGGCAAGGATTCGCTTGGGCGCCCACACTTGATTCACGAAGCCAATCATCTGGCGCTGCGACTTGGTCATTGGAAATATATTCCCAAAGGGAACACCCGCGAGCAAATGGGGCCCTGGACCAATGTCGCGATCGCTGAACCGGGGGCCGTGTTTGACCTCTCTGAGCACCTTGATGAGCGGTCCGACGTGGCGCAGGACAAAGCGGAAGTCCTGGCGCGAATGCGGGCATTGCACGCGCTGATTTTGCGTTCACCAGATCAACCGAGCTTGGTCGGTCAATAGCTGGATCAAGCAAGTGCGGTTAACAACCGTTCGTATAGTTGAAGGTAATGGTCACCCATTGCTCGGTAGTTGTAATGGGTTTCCACGAATCGCTTCCCCGATTGCCCAAACCCGTAGGCTCTCTGTGGCCTAAGATGATGGCGTCGTGGACTTTGAACCGAGCAAGCGCAACAAAGCAACGCGTAGGTCGCGGACCTTCAAGGGCATCGCCAGCATCATGCGTTTGGGTCCCAATTGTGCGTTGCGAATCACAAACTGTTGCTTGCGGTCGACTAACAATATTGCCGGAATAAGTGCCGTATGGGCGTTGCTGCCAAATTCGTTGAAGGAATCCAACGCAGCTCCGCCCAACTCGGGTGCACTGAACAGAACACAATCAGCTGGCGCTTCTTCTTCCGGTGCAAAACGAGCCAAAGCGCGGACGGGATCACTGATGACTAACACGCGGTAGCCACGTTTTTTAAGTTTCTCGCGAATGAGATCTTGAAACTCGAGTTTACTTTCGACCAGCATCACTGTCTTGTTGGCACCTTCGGTCGAAGCATCAGCTTCATCTGCATCCTCACGACCAGCCGCAATACGGGCAGTGGTCATCGTGTCCCCAGCCTCCAACCGGGCCAGTGTGACTTTCAAGTCATCCACCAACTGAGCCGGTGTTTGGTAACGCTTTAGCGGGTCAAATTCCATGGCCTTGTGGACCACCGCTGCCAGATTCATCGGGATCTCGGGAGCCACCTTGGTGATAACTGGGACTTCGCGGAAACGCGAAATGTTTAAACGTGCTAACCGGTCGCGCGTTTCCGTAAGCGGAGAATCACCGGTGAGGGTGTTATAGAGCATGCTGCCGAAAAAATAGATGTCGGATCGGCAATCGTCTTTGCGGACTCCAGTGCCGCGTTCCAGCGCGGCGTAGTCAATGGCTCGTGCGCTGGGGCAGTCAGCCAAGGCGGCGTCGTTACTGGTATCCGCCAACGCAGCCAAACCAAAGTCCACCAACTTTCCTTTGCCCGTGCTCGTCACCAAGACGTTGCTTAACTTCATGTCGCGATGGGTTACCCCCAGTGTGGAGGCGTAAGCCAATCCATTGGCGACGTCGAGCATGATGCGGACACTCGTGACGGGATCGAGTTTCTTGCGGATTCGCACCAGCTCGCGGAGGGTCTGCCCCTCGACGAATTCCATCACCATGTACGGATTGCGAGGGTCAGGATCGACCTCATGAATGGCGACAATGTTTGGATGTCGCAATTGCATCCCCACTTTGGCTTCACGCATGAACTGTTCGACCTGAGTGGGTTCGGCGCGATGCCGACGACGCAGCACCTTCACTGCCGCCACTCGGCCCGTCTCACGATTGACCGCGCGATACACGCGGGCAAACGTACCAGCACCGATTAGATACAGTACCTTGTAATGACCAAAGAAGAATCCAACGCGCTCATTTTTGAGCACTTTGTCGATTTGTAGGTTGGTGAGCAACTCCATCCGCTGCAACACCCGCAATAGATCCTCACACGTTCCCGCAATGCCACCCACCTCCGACCAGGCGCGTTCGACATCAATGGGCTCAAGCAACCCGAGTTCGACGAGGCGTTGTGAAAGTTGTGTAGGAGTGAAATCTATCATTAGCGAGGATAAGTGCGACAGGAAGAACTGGATCGAACTGACGGGGCGTTATCTGCTGCTGTAGCGGCTTGACTTAGTCATTTTAGTCTGAACTTGCAACAATCTCCCAGTGGAGCGGCCGCAAATAAGTAAATTCATAGCGTTAGTGGAATAAAAAAGGAGCCACAGATTTTCGCTGTAGCTCCTTTTTCCGGAGGTGGCCTAACTCACTGCTTCGAAGCTTTCGATTCTAGTCGGCGTTGTGGCGAAACATTCCGACGGGGTGAGTTGCTGGCCAAACGTTGTTTCTCGGTGGTGTGGCTTAGTCGTCCCCTTCGTGACCCATGTCGCAAAGCTTTTGCAGGTAACCATCGCGTTCACGACGTGTTGCCTCGAGGTCAAATACCAAATATTTCATGTCCAAGCGGAGTTGGCCAAGAGCCTCTTGCACAAGTGTCAGGATGCGGCGACGGCGAACAGAGCTTTCCGTGACCCGACGCAGGGCGGGCAATAGACCGACGCGCTGCTCAACCGGAAGAGCTTGAATGGCTGCAGTCAACTCGAGCAGGTCAGTTGGAATATCGTCTTGCTTGCTGTCAACTGATTGAGCGGATACAGAACTCATTGAATGTCTCCCGAAGTTGAGTGCGTTTGTCGCGAAGTATGGGAGCACTAATGCAGGCTCAGTACCAATCTCAACGACAAGTTACATGTTATCCCATAAGTGCTTTGATTGCAACAACTTAGGATAATCCGCACAATCTTGAGATTTTACCAATGTTGCCAAAACGCACCCAACGCAGGGCGGCCAATTGGCCTGGAAGAACTCCTTAAGTTCTTCTATAAGAAGGACTTGCGGATACTGCAACAGCTTCGGCAGCGAATGAGGCGATTGGTAAACACGAGGTTTTTGGGATCCCCGATGTGAGTTTGGGATGGCCGGGAAGTTCGTCCTGGAGAACCTGTCATGGATCGACAACCAAATAAACGGAAGCCAGGGCGGGTTCGCGCAAAGGCAGGCAGCACGTCCTGTTCTCTGGTGCTGTTGATTGCAATAAGCAATTTGTCGCTCCCTAATTCTGTTGCCCGGGCTCAGATGCAGGACTCCTTCGAGGGCGGGGTGCCACGCTGGCAACTAGTCGAAAGCGATTGTGCCGCGCAGCTAAGCCTGCAAGAAATCAGCGCCACGTTTCCGCACGGCGGGCAAACTTGCGAGTTGCTGGAAGTGGCTGCGGGGAACGGCACGATGGCGTTGCTCGCCTACCCTCATGAACCGGCAATCGTTCTCAATGAATTTGAACCGCGTGTTTGGTCCCGCTGTGCCAGTGCCGGACTGCGATTAGGCGTCCGCGTGATCTTTCCAGCCGCCACCCACCCGGTGACTGGCGGACGTTTAACGGCTCTGCTTTGGGGCAGCACTTACAACGAACCTGGCCAATGGCAGATGTTGAAAGTTGCGAACCTTGAGAAGCTGCTTCAAAGCGAAATCATCGCACTCCGACAGAGATATGGACCGGATTTGGTATTGGAGAATCCGTTTGTCGATTGTGTAGTCATGAATGTCTATACGGGGCCCGGCCGCTTCCGTTTGCAAATCGATGATCTGAATTTGCAAGGCTTGATTGCGCTGCCTGCAGTTGGCCGCCCGATTCCCTCCAGTTGGCGCGAAACATGGCGTTGGCGACTCGAAAATCTCAATCCAGAGGGACGATTCTGGTCGACCATGAATCGCCCCGAAGTTTGGCTTCAATACCAGGGTGAATCACTCCCCTGGCTTCAATCGCTGGGCATCAGTGGGTTAGTAGTTGGCAAAGTTCCCAGTGAGGAACAGTTGAAGTCGATCCACGACGCCAAGCTGAGTGTGGTCTGTCCGCCACCCCCATACACCTTGGCGATGGACCCGCAAAATGCGACCGCGATTCGCGGTTGGCTGATTGGTTCGGCACTCGACGCGGCCCAGTCGCTGCAGGCCAGAGAGCAAGTCACGCGCGTGGCACAGTTCCCGGCCGCGCTGAAGCGTCCTGCGTTTGGTGAGGCTCTGGAGCAGTACTGGATGTTCAGCCGCATTGCTGATGAAGTCATTGTGCCGATGCCCGATAGCATGTCTGCCGGGACTGCGAGAGAACAACAAGCCTGGCTGCGCGCGCAACTTTCAGCCACCTTGGAACGAGGGCATGGTTGGGTGGCAATCAACACTGGCCCCAGTTCACAGTGGCTCAACCAGTTTCGAGAAGCACAGAAATTGATCGATCCGGACACATCAACTGGAGATCAAGCCCTGGGGGCGCCGCTCGATCCGCTGACAATGCGGGCGCAAATCGTGGAAAGTGCGACCAGTGGGTCCAAAGGACTTATGCTCCGCTCCTTTTCACCACTCAATTTGTATAACCAAGCTTCGCGAGCCCAAGTGGCCAGTCTACGCTGGACGATCAATGATCTTAGCTTGTGGGGGCCTTGGATCGTCGCCGGCGAGTCTGTCCGATCGCCCACTGTGAGCCGACCCGAATACACAACTACCGCTTGGGCATTGCACAACAGCTACCTGGTGATTGTGCACAATTTGTCGGCTGAACCGTCACCATTACTACCACCGCCGTTGCGAAATCCAACTGTGAATCTGGCCAGCAATCCACTTATTTGTGGCATGACAGTGGCCGGCTATCCGGGGCAGGTGCGGCGACTGACGACGGGCAACATTGAGCAGCTTGAGATCACTAACTCGCCAGCTGGTATTCAGTGGAAAGTGGAACAACCGCAGCCGCTC
This sequence comes from Pirellulales bacterium, assembly GCA_038215215.1. Classification (GTDB taxonomy): domain Bacteria; phylum Planctomycetota; class Planctomycetia; order Pirellulales; family Pirellulaceae; genus Aureliella. The sequence goes on along the minus strand of JBBQRC010000076.1, from coordinate 4,320 downwards.
GAAACATTTTTGGTGGGCGAAAATCCAAATGTTGTTGGTTTCGTAACGCGTCATCTTAATCGCACGCGCACTGGGAATGCAGAAGATCAACTGGACTTGGCCGCTTATCAATCCAGTCTGGCCGCTGAGTTGCTGGCGGCGCGCTTCGGTTCAGCGACCATACCAGAAGCTCGGATGCAATTGATTGATCAACAGCGCTCGCGTCGACTGCTTGAAGAGGGCTTGCAGGCACTCCGTAGCGGAGCGATCCCCGCCGCAACCAATGCCGCCTTTCAATCGCTGGCCACCTCACAATTAATCCTGGCTGACGGACAGCGAGTGGCTCGCGAGAACTTGGCGTCGCCACAGTCCAGTCCCTTTGTGCTGATGCCAGCGGCTCTGAAGTATCACTGGAAAGTGGCGGAGGCGTGCGCGCGTTCGCAGTGGGAACCTCTACCCATTGAGGGCTCCAATTTGGTCAGCCTCAAAGCGATGCTTCAGTCAGGTTGGACGCAGCAGCAAAGGCTGCAAGAGCAAGCCGAAATGCGGGTCGAATGGATTCCTCCCAGGGAAGAGGCTGGTCCAGGCCTGCGCCTGGCCGCTTACCAAAAAGGGAACGATGCGTTGCGCGGCGGCTATGAAGGTGCCTCATTGAGAATTCGTTCCGCCGCAGCTCAGGTGCATTCTGGACAAATGGTCCGCATCATCGCTCGCGCGCGAATTCGATCCGTCTCTCCCGACCCTGCCAGCGGCCTTCTCGTCTACGACAATCAAGCCGGACCTGGCCTAGGACAATTGGTGCGTGGCCAACCCGGTGAAGTGAAAGAAATAGAACTTTATCGCTTTGTGGTGGAGGACGGCGAGCTGCGAATATTGGCTGAATGCCGCGGCCAATGCGACATTGTCCTGGAATCGCTTGCGACCAGCGTCATCCAACCAGCTACCAACCGCCGCGGTTTCGCTACTAGTCCAGCAGCTTCTGGCAACGAACCCGTGTTCCAACCTGTCATGATTCAAAGCGGAAACGATGTCGCACCAGCGGATGCAACAACACCGCGAGAAATTCGTTAAACTCTCGCAGGCAGGCGCAGTCATCAAATCAGCCAAATGCCGAGTGAACCCAGTTAACAGGCGCGAGTACCATCAAGATGTCCAGTCACCCGAGTGTCGAACATGCTTTTCAATTGGCATGCGAACGGTATGCCAGCTTGGGCGTCGACGTTGAACAAGCACTCGCGCGACTCCAATTGCTGGCGATTTCGATCAACTGTTGGCAAGGCGATGATGTCGTTGGATTTGAAGGGACCGGCAGCGAATTGGGGAGCGGGCTGGCCGTGACGGGTAACTATCCGGGCCGAGCACGTACAGCAGATGAACTCCGCGGTGATCTCGATCAGGTTCTCGCTCTCGTTCCCGGCCAGCAGCGCCTCAATCTGCACGCCAGTTACGGTGAATTCAACGGACGCGTGGATCGCGACTCGGTTGCCGTGCAGCATTTTCAAGGTTGGATCGATTGGGCGCGACAGCGATCGCTCGGACTCGATTTCAATTCAACTTTCTTCGCGCATCCGCTAGCCGCAGACGGATTCACTCTGGCTCATCAGGAGCCGGCGATTCGGCAGTTTTGGATACAACACGGAATTGCCTCTCGGAAAATTGCGGCAGCCATGGGATCAGCACAGGGAAGCCCCTGTATCCACAACGTGTGGGTGCCGGACGGCTACAAGGATACACCGGTGGATCGTAAATCGCCGCGCGAACGCTTGCTCCAGTCGTTGGATGCAGTGTTCGCAGAGCCCTTGAATCCAGCCCAGCTACGCGATGCTGTTGAAAGTAAGCTTTTTGGCATTGGCTCAGAAAGTTACGTGGTGGGCTCACACGAGTTTTACCTGGGATATGCCATAACCCACAACAAGATGCTGTGCCTCGACGCCGGCCATTTTCATCCTACCGAGATGATTTCAGACAAAATATCCTCAGTGTTGATGTATGTGCCTGAACTGCTACTGCACGTGAGTCGCCCCGTACGTTGGGACAGCGATCACGTAGTCACGTTCACTGATGAGCTGCAAGCCATCATGCGGGAACTGGTCCGCGGCGATTATCTGCAACGCGTCCACATCGGCTTGGACTTTTTTGATGCCAGTATCAATCGCGTGGCCGCTTGGACGATCGGCATTCGCAACGCACTCAAAGCCCTGTTGATGGCGCTGCTCGAGCCGACGCAGCAGTTAAAAAAGTTTGAATACGAGGGGGATCTCACCGCCCGACTCGCCACTTTGGAGGAACTCAAATCGATGCCGTTTGGCGCCGTTTGGGATTACTATTGCCTGTCATCCGACGTACCTGTGGGCATCGCTTGGCTGGCTGAAGTTAAACAATATGAGCTGACCGTCTTGCGAGCGCGGCTGGATAGTTGATCGCGCGTTGTCCAGTTAAGATCTGCGGATAATCCTCAAATTCCGACTTCGAAAGGATAGACGTGAATTCCCTCACTCCTGAATTGGCAACGAGTGTCCAAGAACCCTCTCCACCGCAATCCGAGTTTGAGCGCGAGCCCGTACCTGATAGGGCTTTGCTTGGCGCCGGCAAGTTTTGGGGGATGTACGCGGGTGAGCACACGGCTGGGACCGAGTTCATGATCGGTCCGCTGTTCTTGGCCGCAGGTGCCAGTCTCCAAGATTTGATCTTAGGTCTGCTGGTTGGTAACGCGCTGGCCGTGTTGACGTGGCGGTACTTGGTGACGCCGATTGCAGTCGGTAAACGCATGACGCTTTACTACCAACTCGAGCGCATCGCGGGCGGGTCGCTGGTGAAAGTTTACAACGTCACCAATGGAGTGTTGTTCTGTTTTCTGGCTGGTGCAATGGTGACCGTGTCGGCCAGTGCGGTAGGAATTCCCTTTGGTATTTTTTATTCCGCGCCAGCGTCCACCCTGGCGTTGGGTGCTCCAACTTTCACGGGCTTGGTCGTCTTGGTGGGTATTTTTATGGCGGTCATCGCCGCCGCTGGTTACGCCACGGTAGCGCGGGTTGCAAACATTGCCGCACCTTGGATGATCGCGATTTTTGCCGCCTGCGGAATCGTCTCGTTGGCACGCATGAATGTCACCAGTGTCTCGGCTCTGGCTGAGGGGAAATTCTGGAGCGATGCGGTGCAGTTTGTGCAGTCACATAATGGCCCACAGCAATTTGGATTTTGGCAGATCGTCATGTTCGCGTGGCTGTGTAACGGTGCCATGCATTTTGGCATGGCTGACTTGACCATCTTTCGCTTCGCCCGTCATCCGTCCTCCGGTTGGGCTCCTGCGATTGGCATGTTTTTAGGGCATTACGTGGCTTGGATTGCTGCCGCACTTCTGCTCGCGGCCTTGATCAAGACGCAACCGACGGCGGCTTTAGGCGCGGATGGGCGAGTTGCCGCTAATCCCGGACTGCTGGCCTTCGATGCACTGGGATGGGCTGGCGTCCTTTGCGTCGTTATTGCCGGTTGGACCACCGCCAATCCAACAATCTATCGCGCTGGATTAGCGTTCCAAGGTGTTTTTCCGAAAAGCTCTCGCACGGCGATGACCTTGCTAGCCGGAGCCGTAGCCACAGTTGCTGGCGCGTTTCCAAACTTGTCAGCAAAATTGTTAGATTTCGTGGGGACTTATGGCACCGTTCTCGGGCCGATGGGCGCTGTTATTTTTGTCGACTACTACTTTATGAACCGGACCGGCATGCGCGATGAATTTGCACTGCGAGCGGGACGGACCGTCAATCTGGCCGTGCTAATCGCTTGGCCGTTGACCGTCGCAGTGGGGCTCTACATGATATTTTTCCAAGGCTTGTTTGCCGCCTACGCAGTGATCCCTTGTTGGTTTGCTTGTGGAACTATCTATTGGCTAATCAGCAAAATCATCCAAAGGCCAAGTGCACGGATTGGAGTTCCTTCATGAAAATGACAATTCTGAAAACGCTCTCGCTGTTGGCGCTCGTAGGCTCCATCGTGCCCAGCAGCCTGCTACTGGCCGGCTCGCTAAGCCATGAGACTGTGAAGTGGTCTGCGCTGGCCGGTATTGTGGTTTGGTTCATCAGCACTCCGCTGTGGATGGGACGTGACCTCCCGCTAGATGCCGGCGAAGTTGAGATCTAAAATCGAGACTCGATCATCAGCAAGATCCGTGGCAAACCGTACCAGGGATCGCCGATACTCAGCTCGCTAGCCCCCAAAACTGTAGAGCCCCAAAACTGTAAAGTCGGCAGAGCCTCGCAATCCCAAAGCACGAACGAAGACCCTCCAGTTACAAACCTTCTGCCTGCGGTCACCCGCTAGCTGATCATCGTCTGCAGTTCCTCG
>JBBQRC010000075.1:0-11461 GCA_038215215.1 Pirellulales bacterium | reverse complement strand
CATATTCATATCCATGACAACTAAGTCGACCATAGCCCACTCCATGGCACTCCGCGCTTCAAGGCCGTTACTTGCTTCAACGCAGGTAAAACCATTTTCTTTGAGTAGTAACACCAGTAAATCACGAATATCCTTATGGTCTTCGGCGACGAGAATCGTGGACATTAAGATTTTCCTCTTATAGGGGCTGTGGTTTCGGACGACTCTGCAGGCCGCAATATTGGGATCGATTGATGCGCGGAGGACCTCGCCGCGTTCGGTAACAGCGAAGTCAGCTTCAGGACTGTTTGCGTCAAACTGGTCGTCATAAAATTCGCGCCTGCCTTGCGAAATTTAACGAACAGATGATCGAAGTGTTGGAATTTCCCACAGCAGCAAACGATGATCGTGCCTGCAAACTTTTCTTTGCGAATCGCACGGCATAAAAAACGTGCTTGCGTAAAGCCGCCTGTTGGAAGTACAACGATCACGATGGCCTTAGGTTGCTTGTCAGTGGCTTGCTTCGCGATGTCGTCGGGCAGTGAATTACTGCCAATGATCGTGAACTGCATACTTTGCTCGGCTTGTGCGAGCGCTTGCAGCAGCAGTTCTTCGCCCAAATGGTGCGAGGTGCATCCCACGATCTTGAGAACTGGACTGTCCATAGGGGGGCTTGCCTTCGCCAAGTCCCCCTCGGAGTTCGCAACGGAAGCCTCTTCGGAAGCCACTTCGGAAGCCACTTCGGAAGCAGGTGGCGACTCGTGAGGCTTTTTCTCGCCTGCAGCCCAATCGACTTGGGAAATCAATTGTTTGATCGCTTCCATTAATTCCCCGGCCTCACGGCCCGTCATATGTTCATCATCCTGATCCACCCGCAGTCGTCGCAGCGTCGGAACCAATAATTCGTCAATCGTTTTAGTGCCACCTTGTTCTTTCACATGGGTCGTGAATAGCTCCGCAGCTTTAGTCGCGTCCTTCGAGAGCATTCGTTGATAGAAACGTAGCCAGGGTTTAATATCATTGGCTTCTCCCAGTAGCGTAGAGAAGATGCGGAAGCGGGGGACATACCGACCGAGGACTACTAAACAGACGGTCAGAGGGGTTGACAGAAGCAGTCCGACAGGTCCCCAAAGCCAACCCCAAAAAACTGCCGCAATAATCACTGCGATGGCAGAAATTCCCGAACTGGAACTGTAAAGCCAGGGTTCGATTATGTTGTTGCTTGTCAATTCCAGAACTACGATCAGGATTAACACGGCGATAGTAACGCTGTACCCTGGAAAGACCGCTGCAGAAATTAATAGCGGAAAGCTGGCAGCCGCGACGGGACCGAGATAGGGCACGAACCGCAACAGCGTTGCCAGAACTCCCCATAATACGAAGTTCGGGAATTGCCCATTAGGCGTAAGTGACCAGCCGATGATGAAAAGACCTAAACTCAAGACAAGACCGTAGGAAACGTTGACCACGGTCTGAGCCAGCAAATAACGACTGATACGTTCCGAAACCTCATTTAAGGCTTCCGTCGTGGTGACGTAATTGCCACGACTAATTACCTTGATCATGCGATCGCGCATGTCATCGCGGTACACTAACAGGAACAATACAAAAACAGTCACCAGCCCTACTGTGCCCAGGGGACCCAAGATTTTGCCAACGGTGCCAGCCCAGGAAAGCGTAGAATTACTTACATTGACTGCCTCGGTGTAAAGTGGAGTTTTAGCCGTGCGTCCATCATGTTTAGCCGGAGTGGCTTTGGTCGAACTTGAAAAGACATTGGCGGCAAGCCTCTGCAACGGATTAAGTGAGACATCTTTTTGACTTTCAGCCGACGGGTCATCTTCGTCACTTCTGGCCGATTTGCTCGATTTTTCCTCCGATGCTTGCGTAATTGCCACCGTGACTTCCGTGGCCAGCTCGTCCAATTTATCGCCCATACCCGAGCTTAAACCTGCCAATCCACGTGCTTTACTGACCAATTCTTTTTGGTACTGCGGCAAATCCTGCACTAACGTCGTTATTTCGCGCCCGACGAGTATTAGAGTGACGGCCATTACTAAAAAAGTAAACAAAGCCGTAATCAAAACGGCCACAATATTGTTCGCGCCCAAACGCTGAATGCGGTTCACTATGGGACTGAGCAAGAAGGCTAATAGGATCGCGAGAGTTAATGGGATGAGCACATCTCGCCCAAAATAAAGTGCTGCGACGACCACTAATGCGGCCAGCAATTGCGCCACACTACCGATTGAGTCCAGTTGGGTCTTGAGCGTCATGCAATCCACTACCTCTTTACAATATTTGATTCTCGCCATGAGCAACATCGAGGCGGAATGGCAAGTCACGTGCCAATTGCCTCTGGATGTATCAGTAAGGCTGCAAATCGCTCACTGGCCCGGTATGGCATGGCACTTGCTAGTAGTTCGATCAAATTACTTAGTATTTTGCCCTTAGGAGTGCGCGATGAGCGACCAACCTTTAAATGATTTCTTGGCAGTTTGTAGACAATTTGACCAAGCCATGCTAGTTACCCAACATACCAATGGTGGCTTGGCGGCCCGTCCCATGTACATTGCCTCAATTGAGGAAGATGGTGATCTATGGTTTGCCACCGACATTGACTCCGGAAAGGTGCACGAAATTCTAGCTTCGCCGCAGGTCTGTGTAACGATGGCTGGTGGCGGGAACTATGCGTCTATCAGCGGCCAAGCTAAGCTGGTGGATGACCGCGCTACCATCGATCGCTTGTGGAGCGAACCATGGCGAGTCTGGTTCCCCGAGGGTAAGGACGATCCAAGCTTGGTCCTGATCAATGTCTCCGCAACCGAAGGTGAATTCTGGTCAAATTCGGGAGCAAATCGAATTAAATACCTGTTTAGCGCGATCAAGGCTTATGCAACAGGCCACCGTCCTCAGGTGGACCGCGCCGCACAGGGTAAAGTTCAACTTTGATCAAGGGTGTTTGCCAGCGTCCTCAGCGAGTTTCTTTCCCATCCTGAAGCATCGAGAGTCTTTGAAAAATGTCCACAGCGTTAGAGCAAAACGGCAGCGCGATACTTGGGGCGAATTTGGTAAATGGTGGAGTTGATTTTCGTGTCTGGGCTCCTCACGCCACCGCGGTTTCCGTCGTGGGCGACTTTAACGAATGGAAAGAAGGTGCGAATCCCTGCCAGGCGGAGGAACATGGAAATTGGTTTGTTCATGTTGCGGAACTAGCGGTCGGCACCGAATACAAATTCGCCATTACCAATGGAAACCAGAAGTTCACGCGTATCGATCCCCGTGCTCGTCAAGTTACCAACTCGGTAGGTAACGGGATTGTCGTATCGCGCGAATTCGATTGGCAAGACGACAACTATCAGTTGCCACCGTGGAACGATTTGGTTATCTATGAGTTGCATGTCGGTACTTTTAACGCGAAAGAGGGTGTGGGCACGTTCGACGGCGTTATCGAGCGACTGCCCTATCTGCGCGACTTGGGCATCAATGTTATTGAACTGATGCCCTTGGCAGAATTCGCCGGCGATTTTTCTTGGGGCTACAACCCGGCCCACCCTTACGCCATCGAAACCGCCTATGGCGGCCCGGATGGACTGCGGCGTCTCGTCCGCGCGGCCCACCAATTTGGCATTGGGATCATTATCGACGTGGTTTATAACCACTTTGGACCTTCTGATTTATCGCTTTGGCAGTTTGACGGCTGGAGCGAAAATGAAAAGGGGGGAATTTATTTCTACAACGATTGGCGATCGGCCACACCTTGGGGAGACACTCGACCGGATTACGGACGCAGTGAGGTGCGACGGTACATTTACGATAACGCCATGATGTGGCTGGATGACTATCGTGCCGATGGCTTGCGCTACGACATGACCCTATACATGCGCAGTGTCGACGGCGACGAGAGCAAAGCGATCCCCGAAGGTTTCAATCTAACCCAATGGATCAACGGCGACATATCGACCAAGTATCCTCACAAACTTATTATCGCAGAGGACTTGCGTAAAAATGCCGCAATGACGCAGCCAGGGGATAACGGCGGGGCAAATTTTGGAACGCAATGGGATGCCGCTTTTGTGCATCCCATTCGAAAAGCCATCATTGAAATTGACGATGCGAATCGTTCGATGAACGACGTCTGCCAGGCCATCAATCATCGCTATAACATCGATGCCTTTGAACGTGTGATCTACACCGAGTCTCATGATGAAGTGGCCAATGGCAAAGCACGCGTTGTTACAGAAATTGACCACAATGATCAACCCGGACGTTATGCCATCAAGCGTTCCACTCTGGGGGCAGCCCTGATCTTCACCGCTCCCGGAATCCCCATGCTACTCCAAGCCCAAGAGTTTCTGCGCGATAAGTGGTTCGACGATGGACGGCCAATCGATTGGAGTCGTTGCGATCAGTATCACGGGATCGTGGCCATGTACCATGACCTGATTGCGTTACGCAAGAATCAGCTTGGCACGACTGCCGGGCTCTCCGGCCAACATGTCGATACTTTCCACGTCAATGACCACGACAAAATGCTTGCTTTCAGACGCTGGAAAGAAGGCGGAGCCAGTGATGAAGTGATTGTTGTTATGCGTTTTGCCGAAGGTGCCAAGGCCGACTATCGCATTGGTTTGCCGAGCGGTGGAACTTGGCGATTGCGATTCAATAGTGACAGCCGGCTGTACAACAACTTGCTAGACGAAATTCCAAGCCACGACTTAACAGCCGAAGAGATTCAGGCCGATGGCCAGCCATTCTCGGCAGTTATCTCCATGGCGGCTTACAGTTGCCTCATCTTCTCCCAAGATGGGCCAGAGGCCAAACTTGCGACAGGCCAGCAGGGCTAAGAACCTACTCGAAAAGGGGGCTGACCCTCTCCAGCGAGGCGAAATACAGAATGAAATCGAAGCGATTCCAAAGGGTCAGACCCCTTTTCGGATAGCTATTAAGTTCTCGACAACGAAGTACCGTGATATGAATTACCAAATGACCGTCAACAGTTAGCTTAAGCGAGGAATAGTTTCATGCGAGTCATCATCATTCTGATTGTGATCGTCGGTTTACTGGCTTTAGGAGGTTGGCTGGTGTTTGATTTCAGTGGCAACCGAGCGTCGGTCGAAGTGCGCACGGATAAAATCGAGCAAGATACCAGTCGCGTATTGGATAAATCGAAGGAGTTGCTCCACCAAGCCGATAAAGCTGTTGGAAATTAATCGATCGATAGCAATCACGCGCCCGATTTAGTTACTATCGACCCCATCGGACGTGATTAAAGCGGGCGCAATCAATAACTGGCGTTGCACGTTTTGCAAAAGCGCTTTCGCGGCGGTTGGTGCTGTTTTCGGCTGGATGACCGGCCTAGCCGTAGAACCACCCACGTGGAAAAAGACGCTGCGGTTGCGGAGCAAGTCATTGAGTTGAGTGAGGAGCAGTGCTTGCGGCAGAGCGGTCGCAAGCAGTTTTTGGGTTGCATTCTGCGTGATTTGATCTTCCAGGCTTCCACCCGTCTGCAGCAACGCGTCGATATCTAACTGACCAGTGGATAGGCTAGCACGCCCATCAGCAAGCAACCAAAATGCATCACTGTCAAGAAAAAGGTCGTCAAAACGGAATTGCCCCCGAGCGATTTGACCATGTACGGTCCCTCGCTTGATACCCGTCGATGTTAATTGGATTGCAGGGATTAGCCGACCAATTTCAGACAGGACCGGAATGCTTTGCACATCACCGTTCTCGAAATCAAGCTGCACAGGGCCGGTCAACGCACTTAAGTCTGTGGCATCTTTCGTCTGAAGGCGCCCCGCCGCCGTGAAGCTTCCAGTACCCACGATGTGCTCAAAGCCCAAGGCGCGGCTGAGCTGGTCGAGTTTACCGTGATTCACCCTGATATCCGTCTCCACCGCGTAACGGGCTCCGCCACGCACGCTCGCCGATCCGACCAAATTTCCACCTAGTGCCGTTCCCCGCAGATTCCGCGCCTGCAGTTCGATAAGGTCGCCAACTGTTGACAGACTTATGCGCAGATCGGTGCGTACATCCTGAAGGGGTAATCGATAGACAGAAACATCGCTCAGCCTAGAATTACCTAGCAAGACTATCTGTTTCCCTAGCTGCATTTGGCCACGATAGTCAATCATGCCAGAGAAATCCGCTGCAGACGCGGGTGCGATCATTGCTACAAGACTATTGAGCTGAATTTGATCCACCATGAATCGCAGCTCACCCGAGGATGACTCCTGGTTAATGACAAAATCTCCGCGCACATCGATCCGTCCATTCGCAAAACCACCTGTCAGCTTTCGCACCGTCAGTCTCCCTTCGCGATAGCTCAGGTCCGCACTTAGAGTTTGCGCCAACTGCAATTGCTGATAACGAAAATTGGGAATCGTAACATGGAGATGGCAAGCCTGTTCGACTGAGTTCGAGTCATCTGTCAGAAGCTCGAGGCTGGCGCGCCCCGAGTACCTTTGCCCCATCAGCGGACCAAAAACCAACGTCATTAAACGGTCCAATTCCGCACCAGCCAGGGAAGCAGAAAGAGTCGCCGGAATGACGGGTCTCGAACTTACGAACTCGCGCAAATCGTTGTTAGCGAAAGTCCCGTCTAGCACAAGTTTCCCGCCGAGTACGGTGCCCCGCGCAGATGCCTTTAAAATGTCACCATTGGCCTCACCGACCAGAGAAACCGTACCTAGGAGAGTATTGCGATAGTTGCAGTTCGTAACCTCAGCCTGAAAATTCCCTTGCCATCCTTCAAGCCAATCCGTGGCGTTCGCGCGTTTGTGTAAGCGAGATTCCAGATTGACAGTTCCGCCAAGGCTGCGGAAGGTGAAAGGGGCGAATTCAGACGCATAAGGTTCGAGTTCCGCATCGACCACTCTGACATTCAATTGGTGCTCGCCGTTACCATCTCGGCGGATTATGGCGGAGCCAGCCGCCCGCCCTTGCTCATCTCGCACGCGGAAGCGTTCTAATCTCCATGCCTGTTCCTGAATCGTCAACAGTAGATCCGACAGCTCGATTGTCTGCATCCTGGAATCCGCTTGCAATTGCGTCAGTTCAGCTTGACCAGTCGCTAACCAATTCTTCGGCGAGCCCTGAAGTCTAAATGTTCCACTAGCGCGGATCGGAATTTCGTGCCCACCCTCATTCAACGACACTCTGGTTTGAAACTCTCTGACACTACCGGTCGCCGTATAGCTCTTGAGCGGCGCGACGGAACCGGAATCCGCTTCACCTTCTAGTTCAACGATCAGCTTCACGTCAAGGGTCTCGTCGGCTTCGTTAATTACAACGCTTAGGTGATCGGCGGCCGCGGCTTTAGTTAGCATTATCTGCGCGTCGCCGATGCGCGTCACCATCAAGGCTAAATCGCTGACGTCCAGCCGACTATCCGTGCTCCAGTTCAACCGCCCCTGATCATCTCGTTTCGATTCAACCGAGATTTGGCCACTGGCCAGTCCGCCGAGCTCGAGTGGTGCCAAGCAAGGTGGAAGGTGAGCTAAATCTATATTTTCGATTTGTAGGTTCGCTTGCGTCGGAAACAAATCGGGCAACATGCCAGGAATTTTCCACGTTAGACTCCCGTGTAATCTACCCTCGGCCACCTCAGCCGACTGGATATCCAACCGCCACACGCCGTGGCCTGGCAACCGATTATCCAACACCGTTTCGATCAAGAACGAGAGATTCGTTTTAGTGTCAACGCGGATAGACGTGGATCTGACCGCTGCCGATGCGGCGTCAATTCCTGCTTCAAGGTTGCCGCGGATTTTCCCAACGACATCGACATTACCGGTAACCGGCGGCATGAGTTGCGATATTTTGGCGATACTCAGTAGCTGTGCCGCTGATAATTCATCTCCGAAAACATCGACCGTGAACGTAAGTGGTGGTTGGAGTTGGCCGCGCCCATCCAAGCGAAGGGGCTGATCAAGCACGATTATCTGTCCGTTCGCGAACTGCCACTTACCGTCTGCAACCGCAATCGACGCAGTTATGTTGGAGTGCGGAATATCGACTGACTCTACGCCTTGAACATCTAACGCGAGGGATGCTTTCCAAGCTTCTGGAGTATCCACGGACGCCAGCGGGACCCTGGCCGCGACGCGGCCCACGCCGGAGTCGTTGGAGACGATGAAATCAGCTCGAAAAGCTGCGAATAGCGGTTGCAGCTTGATGCCAGTGACGTCCCCAGATAGCTCCAGCAGTTGTGGTTTTTTCGTCGGCAGCTTGCCGATGAAATTGGCTTGCCCAATGATCTCGGGGTTCGTCTGCATAGAGACCTCACCGGACAACCGCCCGACATACCAGGTCCCATCAGCGAAACCAAACCTTAGTTCGGCCTCGCTAAACTGCCACGTGTCGACACGCAGCAGGGGTGAGAAGATTTGCGCTTCGACGCGGTAGTCGGCAAAGTTGAGCCAACTGCGTTCGCTGCGCTGGGCCCAAAGCCAACCGGAAAGTTGGCCGTCCAGTGGAACAGGAATCGCGAGACCGACCCACGCCAACCAAGAGTTTATCTGACTGACTTCAATTTTTGAGAATTCGTACTCGAAGGCTCCGGTCTGCGGTAGTTCCGATCGAGGGGCGACCCCCACAGACCATCCGGTAGAATCCAGTGGCACCAGTGCGGACCCGGACTGTCCCAGCGTTGCTTCGGAAGCCAGTAGCAAGGTTAGAAAAACCGCGGCTATTCGCGCAATGTGATACATCTAATCCTCCTATTCGAACTATTCAAAACATTTCTACACGCGAATCCCCTGTCAGCCCAGGTGCGATTCATCAACTTTACCGTTTGTATAGGTCGTCGCATGCAGAGGTGATCTGCTTGTTTGCAATGCAACAATTCGCCGATGCAATCCAACGGTAACGACTTTTCCGGACATTCCGTATTGAGCTGCTTTGCCATGAAAACCCGCCACCTACCAGTATTGCTTGCAAGCTGCCTACTCGCCGTTACCGGTTGCAGCAGCTTGGGTCTGACGCTGTGGCCATCCCAACTGCCAATCCTAGCCAAAGCCAAGGATTTCGCCTCTCGAAGTCCCATGACGAATGACTTGGAGCATGAATTGGCTAAGCAACCTCTCGCCGAATATTTTGTTGAACCTGGTGATCGGTTGCTCATCGAACCTGTCGAATTCGATTCGAATTTTCAATCGGCGGGCGATCAGACAGTGTTGGTCGACGGCTCAATCGACCTCGGTCGCTACGGACGTCTGCGAGTTTCCGGCATGACTATTGAGGCCATTGAAGCCACTGTATCGGACCAAATCGCCTTGATTTCCAACAAGCGGGAATTGATCAATGTCCAACTGCTCGAAGCAAATGCCGCCCAAGTCTATGTGCTTGGCGCGGTCGGTTCGCCGGGCGCTTTCAACATTGACGGGCATGAAACGGTGCTGGACGCGATCCTCATGGCTGGTGGGCTAACCTCTAAGGCGTCCCCTTGTGACGTTATCCTAGTCCGACCGACGGAGCCAGGCGCCTGTCGCGTTGTCCAAAAAATTTGCTTTCGCCAGATTACACAACTCGGTGACGTTACCACCAATTACCAGGTCGAACCGGGTGACCGCATCGTCGTCGGCGAGCGAAGTCTTGGCGAGGAACTGCGATTTTGGAAGCAATCGTCTGCTTGCGCTTGCTGCGATCGTAGCAGGTGTGTCGAATGTCGACCTGAAAATCGCGACTATCGCAATCGCTTCGTAACTTGGTTACCTGCATTCCCTATACCATTGAAAGCTGACTCTCGGAACGCAGCCTCAGCCCCTGCGGAAGCTGCCGACATCAACGGAGAAAAGCCAAGTGATGCAACTTTACCTTCCAAGTCGAAGGCTAGTTCTGGTTATCGTGCGGGCGAGAAACAACTGATTGACGATGATATTTTCCTGCCGCCGCAGCTGCCTGGCGACTCGCCGGTGCCCGCATCTTCTGACAGCCATTAGTTCAGCGCCATGACTCCCTCGTCCATGACGCGTTGATCTTGAAAACTTGGGCCCACAAGCATGCGAATCGCGCCCGGGATGACGTCGAACTCAACGGGCTCAGCATCTACAACTTCACCGTCTAACGTGAATCGCATGCCAGGTTCCGACCGGAGTTTGAGATGCCGCACTTGCCGATGAACGACTTGGTTCGACTGCAAGTAGTCGCCCGCCAGGGCGTTGGCGATAATCCCCGCAATGTCAATCACCGAATCGCCGCGAATCAAGATCACATCCATCAATCCGTCGTTGGGGACTGCGCGCGGTGCCACCACGATGCGACCTCCATTCATCCTACCATTGGCCACCAACACCGTCCAAGAGTCGAAGTGATCGAAAACTTCACCGTCGCATTCCGCACGGATGCGAAAGCTGTGGAGATCCGCGAGCACATCTAAGCCGCCGCGCAAGTAACAGAATGCTCCCCACCGGGACTTCATTTCGTCCGTCAATTTTTCGGAGACGCGGACACTATTCCCGCCCGCTGCGACGTTGGCATAGAAGCGTTCGTAGCCATCGGCCCGAATGCGAATGATATCGATCGGTACGCATGGAGCGCTGCCCAACAGCTCAATCGCTAACGGGAGGGCGTCTGGCAGACATAGGGTAGCCGCGAAGTCGTTGGCGGTACCCATTGGTAGGATCGCCAAGGCTGGCCGCACCGCATCGTCCAGCATCATTAAGGCGTTAACCACTGCATTGACGGTACCATCACCACCGGCCGCGACAACGGTCGTGACGCCGCTCTCAACGGCTGAGCGAATGTGCTGCGCCAGATCCGTATCCCGAGTCATTTCTAAGAAGCAATTAGCGCCATCATTCAGCGAATCTGCTAGATGAGCGAACTCCTCTGCTTTACCCGAACCTCGATTCCAAATCACCATCAGCTTTTGCATTTAAAATCTCGCTTGCGAGCCATCTGCTTGCGTGTCCAACCAAATCTCGTGACTCTGGCTGAGTCAATGAGTCGTGCTGAATGCAGACATTACGGTTTACGGAATTAACGAGCCAACCTTTGGCTGGCGATGCCAACGACATATGTACCAATGAGAATAGCAACGCAAACGCTATTCCAAACTGGGCCAACAGTTCGGCGCGGCAGGCCGCCGAGCAACTTGCGCGTTCAGCCGCCAACCAGCCAGCAAATTAGTGGTCATTCGAGAGTTTGGCACGGCGATAGCTATTCGGATATTCGGCAGCGCACCATTGCACCGCCGCAGACACAAACCTCGCAAATTAAGTGGAGAGAATCATGCTGAGCTGGGCTTTAACATTTCTTGTAGTGGCCATGATAGCAGCAGTTTTAGGCTTTGGCGTAATCGCCGGAACGGCGGCTACTATTGCGAAAGTACTGTTCTTTGTTTTCCTCGTACTGTTTGTCGTCAGCTTGATTGCTGGTCGACGCGGATCGAGCGTAGTTTAGATCCCCGGCTAAGCTGTGGGAGTGCACACTACCGATGGACTAAGTTGTCGCTAGCCTACCGCGGAGTATCTGGCGA
>JBBQRC010000074.1:0-11492 GCA_038215215.1 Pirellulales bacterium | reverse complement strand
AAAAAGAAGACGGTGCCTGTGCGTCAATCTTGATGCGTACCCATCAAGCCGGCCGCGAAACCAAGCAAAACCCTATTCGTTTTAAGAACTTAATTAGCCAAGCCATCGATCAAGCTCGCGAAAGTAAGAGCCCACTACTTGGCCAACTCACCTCGCTCGCTGCGCTAGAGCAAGATACTGATTTCTGGCAGCACCAACATGCCGGGCTGGCAATCTATGTCAGCGAAGGATTTGAGCAACGTGTATCCCTCAGTTATGCTCCCACTGAATCTGTCTCGCTGAGTGAGCATTTCTATGTTCTTCCAATTGCCAGCGCTGCATGTGGTGAGACCGACGTCCGCGCTCTTGCTATTTCCTGGGAGCACGCACGGCTATTTAGTTCCGATGGAAATACCGCTATCGAAATCCTTGACGACGGCTTCCCCGTCACCATGGACGAGTTGGTCACTCCGAGTGATCCTGAAGAGCACTTGCAGTTCACATCTCGTAATCAATCGGGCAAGGGCGGAACACCCACAGCCATGTTTCATGGTCAAGGGGAGGGTGAGGGAAAAATCAAGGCTGATCGTAATCAGTACCTGTCCCACGTCGGCCAGATGATCGGCGATCGCATGTACAATACTGACCAAACCTTGATCGTAGTCGCCACGGAAGAAGTCGCTGGTCACTTCGCTGCCGCCGCTGATTCGGTCAAAATTGCCGACGTGATCCACGCGAGTCCCGATGGGCTCGATGAGGAAGTGATGGTGCAGCGAATCACCGACGCCGCTAAAAGGCATAACCATGACGGTGACACGATGACCACTGAACGTCTCGGCACAGCCATCGCCAACGGTACCGGTTCTAAAGATTTCAACAAGATTATAACTGCTGCAAAGGAAGGACGCATCGACACGCTGCTGCTGGGCACCGACACCAACAAAGTCGATCGACTAAACGAAGCCGTGCGGCTAACGCTACTGTCGGGCGGGAGCATCCGCCAACTTCATTCCTCTGACGATGCCCAAGCTGCTATTTTTCGCTATTGAGTCGAATTCCCCATTCTGAATCCCTCAACACCAGACTTTGGCTCGTTACTGCCTATGACCAACGAATCTGACTTGGATGAAGAAACAGATGAGCCGAAGAAACCGTCGCAGCAGATCATGCGACATGAGCTGCAAGAGGCGCTAACGGCCTTAGAGCGTCCCTCCGGTCGGCTGTTCTTTTCTGGCTTGTCAGCGGGCTTGGAGATTGGATTCAGTTTGTTCTTGATGGCGGTGGTGCAAACATTGGTGCAAGACGAGCTGCCTCAATCGATTTCCAAGCTGCTTATTGCGAATATGTAATTATGTTATCCATAAAGCTGCGAAGAACAGCTTTATTACTCGCGTCCATCGCGGTTCGATCCCGGGATGTCCAAAGGCTTGTTCGCACATGGATGTTTATTCTGTATTCGTACTGTGCGGATGGAATTGGAAGTAGCTAACCTCCGTCACTCGCTTGAACTCTTCTGGTTTCATTTTCGAGACTGGTGAGAAGACCGAAACCATCGCATTATTGACCCACACGTCAATTGGCCCAAGTTCCTTTTCGCAACGCTCCGCAGCATCATCAACAGCGTCGGCATCTGAAACATCCAACGGCAGCACTAGTGCACGCTGGCCAGCTTGGCGCACTTCCTCCGCCGCAGCATTCAATCCGTCATCGCCACGCGCGATTAAGGCTACACTGTAGCCTTCTCGTGCAAAGCGACGGACAGCGGCTCGACCGATTCCGGCGGACGCACCGGTAATGACAACGACTCGCGATGCTGGTATCCGGCTCATTGATAAAAGTCTTTCTGTTATCGAGCCTTCCCCCTCAACGCTTTCGCTTACGTTAGTGTGCGATCAATTCATTGAGGATAATCGTTTTTCAAAAATTCATTTGTGCTGTAGAACGGCAAGACCGCGCGAACCGATGTCCGCGCGGCTAACCTTTTCAATTTGAGAGCGACACTTACGTTGGGCAAGATCTAACCGTTGCCTGAACGGCTTTTCTTCAATTTTTGCAATTGGCCTTCGTCCAGAACACCTTCGATAGCCTGCAAGTTTTTTGCTTCAAGCTGCACGAGCTTATCGTGGTAACGCGATACGTCACTCCAGGCTTTATGCAACTTGCTATGGAACTGCTGGCACGCCTGATCACACTGATTTCGCTGAGAATCGTCCATGTTCACGTCGCTAACTAATTGTTGAACTGGCACGATGATCATCTCCGTGACGTAAACGTATGCTGGATCTTCGCCCCCGGATTGCTTGGCCGTATCACTTGCCTCATTCTGGCTCGATTTATTTTTGTTGGCCTTGGCTGCAACTTGACCCTTCTTATCGTTCTTAGCCTCCTTATCGTCAGTCGCGGCAGCTGGCTGGTCGTTTTTTGCGTCCTTATCGTCGGCTGCGGATGCTCGCTTGCTGGGCTTTTGCGGGCTGGGCTTTTGCGAGCCGGGCTTTTGCAATTTGTCAGCAGCGGTCGCTGGTGAATTTTTGTTCTCGCGGTTCTCGCGGAACTGTTGCTTTTGCTGGTCCGTCATGCCGTCCTCAATTGCAGCATACAAGGTCGCTTCGAGTGCAATCGCCTTCGCATTCGCTTCGCTGAATTTTTTCCAGGTTGACTCAATTTCTTTTTGATTAGAGTCCAATTTTTGACGGATTTGATCCTTCTGATCGCTGGTCAATTTCACTTTCGATGACAGGTCGCTGATCCACTGCTCGGAAGCTTTCGCTTGGTCGGAATCTTGCGACTTAGACTTTGCGTCATCATCGGCAAATGCAGGTGTCCAAGTCAGTAAGCAGGTCAGCAGGGCGCTACCCGCGAGATAGAGACGCGTGTGTGACATAACAAAGTTACTCCTTTGTAGAACCAATCCACGGAGTCCATTGTGGAAAGTCCGAATCCCCCGATTCGAGTCCTCCGTGGCGAGTGGGCTGAGAAGAAGCAAAATTTGTTCCAAGTTCTTCTGAGTCTACGCCTGACCTTGTGTATCGATCGCCAGAGTAATCCAGAATTCCTCGTCAGTTCCAACGATACTTGTCGTAGTTAATTTTCTAGATTATTAGTGTGACTGGTTCTGAGAGATGTTCAGTTGGTAGGACGTTGACCACAACGGTCAGTCTACTGCCACTTGTATCTATCAACAGCCATTTGCATGTGTTGCATGTGTGATGCCACGCATTTTTCGACGGTGCAGATTTCATCTGCACATGTTGGAGTCGGCATCTTGTTCTGCTATAACTCCCCATGGCACGTGACTTGCATCTTCGCGATACATCATTTTCCGATACCACCAATAAAAAAGGCTGATCATTATGCTTTGGGGACTTATCGTTTTGCTCGTTATTCTGTGGGTGGTTGCCATGGTGGCGAAATTCACGCTCGGCGGCCTGATTCATCTGTTGCTGGTCATTGCAGTCATTACGCTAATTTTCCGACTGATCACCGGACGAAAAGTGGTTTGACAGTTGCGTCGTTAAGGATCATGCTGAGCATCAAGCAAAAGAATGCGGGTGGTAACAAACTCGCATTTTTGGGATGTTAGAGCGACCCGCCACTGATCGCGTGAGTTTTCGCGCATTCAGTAAAATGATTGAGATGTTTTCTTCGCGTAGAGAGTGATTGGTGAACACGAGGTCACCGGCGGCAGTCGCAATCGCTTGGGTGATGAACAACTCGGTCGTGACCGCGCCCATCGCCAGCGCTACGAAGCCAGCACATGTCGAAGCGTTCGTCGAGGCGGTGAACTTGCAGCTTTCCGACGACGATATGAAAGTTTTAGATGTTCAGCAAGCGACGGCGGAGGACGCGACATGATGGGATCACGGGGTGTCTCCCGTCCGGTGGCCGAAAAGGAGATGCGAAATCACCACGACCATGATGATCCCGACGGAGGTCAACCCGGCATGAGTGACGATGAGCGTATGTCGATGCTGAAAATGCACCACAAACAAACATTGTGTCCCAGTGAAACTGCATTCTCAGTGACATGCACTATCATGGCTATTGCAGTGATCTTACTTTCGATCCCGCGAGGCCAAGTGATACAGACCTACGGTACGTGGGATCGGTTCGTGCGTTAGTATTGGAGAACCGTTCTCCCATTCCGGGTTGGTGTTGCCACTAGAATCATTGGCGAAAATTATTCTACGTTTCAATCGTACTACATGGAGGCAAGTGGTTCCCTCAAAGACGATAGCGATTGCGATAACAATGTAGTTGACCGTCGGACGGGAGACTTCGACCGGATGCAGCAAATGTAGCACGCCTTCGTACATCGACACCCCGCCACCTACTCCGAAGATGAGGACGGCAACGATCAAAGACCAGAAATAGAGTTCCGCACCGTAGCCAAACGGATGTTCGCGATCGGCGGGGCGCTTACTAAGATGGATGCCGAGCAAAAGCAGCAGGCCGTTACCGGTGTCAACCAAAGAATGGATGCCTTCGGAGAGCATGGCGGAGCTGCCGGTCAAAGCTGCAGCGACAAACTTCGTCACCGCAATCGCCGCGTTGCCCGCAATTGCGGCATAGACCACTAGTTTGGAGTGTTGGTCAGCCATTTTTAGTAGTGCGTCTGGACAATTAACGGCGGGACCGCGCAAGTTCGTCGCATCATCGTCAAGTTTCCTTCTATGTAGATTTGTGGACCAACAGTTGATGCAGTTGAGGTGCAATCGCTTCGGCAAGTCCTGTGCCACGACTCTGAAAACACCATGCTAAACTAGTCGAACTTCCGAAGAGGCGTCCTGCTCGTTAGCAAGAGCCATCACGACACGTACGACGGCACATGGTTTGCTTGGGTTTCTATGTTATGGATCGAACCTTTATCGTATCGAGCAAAGTGGTCCCACTTCACTTTGCATTTCTTCAGTTATGGAGTGTCGTCATGCGACTACTGACTCTCATTCTGACGGCCGCAACGCTGTCACTCGTCCCAATGCATGCCTCTCTCGCGCAAAAAGTTGATCTGGCGGAAGCTGCTAAGTTAGTTGTTGATAAAACCAATGCATTTCGTGCCGAACACAAATTGACGCCCGTGAAAAAGGACGAGGCCTTGCAAGCTGCAGCCAAAAAGTTTGCGGAGTTTATGGCTGAGAATAATAAGTATGGTCACCACGCCGACGGTCGCTCGCCGGCGGAACGGGCAGTCGCCGCTGGCTATGAGTACTGTGCAATTCGAGAGAACATTGCTTATCGCTCGGATTCGCGAGACTTGGACGCCACCTTCTTAGGGAAACATTTTACTGAAAGCTGGATTGACTCGCCTGAACATCGCGAAAACATGCTGGCCGCCTTGGTCACGGAGACGGGCGTAGCGATGGCAACCAGCGATGGAACGACCTACTTCGCCGTGCAAATGTTCGGCAGGCCCAAATCGATGGCGTATCATATCGAGCTTGTCAATCGTTCCGAGCAGGCATGGACGTTGCAAATAGAAAGCAATGGCAACTCCGATGAGATTGAACTTCCGCCGCGAGGCCGATTGCAAATGAAGCGTTGCTTTCCCGTTTTAATGAAAATAGCAGGCACCGACGTGAGCATGCAGGTGAAAGATTCGACCAAGCTTGAAATCACTTCCGGGAAAGATGGTCCAGTTTTCGCCGAATCTTCGCTTCAATCCAAGGCCGGTAACAATGAATAAAGCGGCGAAAATTTCTGCTTGCGAGGCTGCGGCTTAACAATCCTCCACTGTCCAGCCTGAGTCGGATACGACGCTTGATCATAGGAGCAAGCGATCCAACGGGGTGCCGTCGCTATAGCGGATTGGTCTGCCAATCGACGTGTTGACTTCACGGGTCGGATCGATGCCGAGTCCTTTGAGCACGGTCGCGTATAAGTCGGGAACGGGGACTGGATCTTCGGGTGATTCTTTCTCACCGGCAGGATCGGTCGCGCCAATCCGAACTCCGCTTCTCAATCCGCCACCACCGACCAAGCACGAGAAGCCATGTGGCCAATGATCGCGTCCGTCGGCTCCGTTAATTTTTGGTGTTCGACCAAATTCGCCCAGACAGAGCACAACAGTTGATTTCAACAAGTCGCGCTCATGTAGATCCTGCATCAGTGAAGCGAAAGCGGGGTCGAGTGTCGCCGCAAGTTTCTCGTGCCCTTCAAAATTTCGGTCGTGCGTGTCGAAGTTCTGTAATATAACTTCGACGGCTCGTACGCCTTGTTCCACCAACCTTCGAGCAACCAGACAGCCACGCCCAAAATTTGAATCGCCGTAAGCGGCTTTTCTCGCATCAGTTTCATCATCCAGTTGAAATGCCTTTAATTGTTCTGAGCTCATCATGGTCAGCGCGGCATCTATGTTCGCGGAATGGATGGTGCGGTCGACCACCACCTTGCGACCGCGCGAAAATGCTTCAGCGACCACATCCAAGTTCGATAGACGTCGCTGTAGCCTGGGATGGATCAGCCAATTGTTCATATCATGGTTCGACAAACCAGGCTCCCGCACAAGCAATGCATCGAATTTTCCGCCCAAATATCCGCCTCGTGAAGGACGATTGTCGTAGCCCAGCGAGATCACCGGAGGAATGTCAAGGTGATCAAGGGGCAAGGCATGGGCTACGATGGCGCCGACCGACGGATGGCGTAACGTAGGATCGGGGCGAAAGCCGGTTTTCACCAGGTAGGTCGCGCGATCGTGGTCACCCTCCTTTGAAACCATTGATCGAATCACGGACAAGTGGTGCAACTGTTCAGCGAGCAATGGAAATCCGCTGGCAATTTCGACTCCAGGGATTGTCGTTGAAAGCGCCCGCGTTGGTCCCCCGATTATCGTCGTCGGGTGCGGATCCCAAGTCTCCAGTTGGCTCGGCCCACCCGACAACCACAGCGTGATCAGTGAACGCGGGCGCGCGGCGCCGCGCTGCTCTGCTGCCCGCAGGTCCAGACCCGGCAGTACAAACGACAAACCCAATCCGGTAGCCCAACGGAGCATTTCTCGACGATTGCTACCTGGCAGCATTGACATGGCTAGTGATTCCAACAAAATTCAGCGGAGTTAAATAGGGTCCAATAAATGTCTTCCACGGCGATCGAGCGTCGTCTTGGTGGGCTGTCTAGTTGTGGCAGGAAATGCGTTTTTTCCCCAACCGTGGGACGTCGAGTAAGACAGGCAAGGTAACAATTTTCGAGGCATGATTCTGCATCGGAACTCAGCGCGGCGATTCGACCGGGAGCGGTTAGCAACGCGGCGCCGCTGAATCGGCGCGTGTAGTCGCCACTGAGTCGCTGCACAGTGTGAGGAATGGTACTTGCCTGAGCGTCGTCATCCGCGCCAGAAATGCCATAGTCTTCAACGAAGCGGCGCTGCTGTTCATGACGTCGGATCGCTACAACGGCGTTAGAACTCTCCCCGCGCAAGGTCCTTACGGCGGCGGCTTGCTGCATCGATCGAATCATTTGTTGCGGTCCAAGTTCCGTTACTGGAAAAACCGCCCAGAGGTCCGCGAGTCGCGCGGCCGTTGCTTCGTCGTCGAGACCCTCGTGCACAGACGCCAACCTGAAGGCGCGCGTGTTGGCAATCACATGCACGAGTTGTCTCAAGTCGTCGCCATTAGCGATCAGATCCTCCGCCAACACATCCAGCACATCGGGAGTATCGGGTGAACCAGGGTCAGGAAGATCATCCACAGGTGAAATAAATGGTCGACCAAACATAAGTCCCCAAACTCGATTGGCTATTGCGCGACGAAAGCGACGGTTCTCCGGACGTGTCACCCAGACAGCAAGTTCTTCGCGAAGGTGCTTGGCGTTCGGCACCCACTGCGAATCAAATGGGACGGCGGGCTGAACGGTCCGTTGCTCCTGCAACCGGTCGTCCTCGATGACAAACTCGCGAGGTTGAGTATCTTGAACTCGCCCCGCACGGAATTGAACCTGTCCGAAGTACGCGGCCAAACCCTCAAATTGCGACTGCTTCCAGTGCGCAAAGGGATGATCATGACACTGAGCACAATCAATCCGCTGGCCCAAGAATACTCGTGAAGTGCGGGCTGCCAGACGCTCCGCAGCCTGATCACCTAGCGCAAGTTCCACAGCGACCAGGGTGGAACCGGGATGGTCTGCATAAACGCCGCGACTGGAGATTACCTCTCGGGCGATGTGGCTGTACGAAATCCCACGCTGCAGCGATTCGCCAATCCAGCGTGTGAACCGCTCTCTTTGGTGCGGTTTCAGTTCGTCGGCAGCGGGATCGACAAACGCATCTCCCAGTCTCGCCGCAAAGGATTCGACAAATCGAGAATCCGAAATGTAGCGAGCAACCCAGCCTTGCAATCGCTCTTCCGACAGGTCCTGTTCAAATTCGCGAATCTCCTCTAGCGATGGTGCCACCCCCACCAGTGCTAAAGACAATCGTCTCAGCACTTGCAGCTCGTCCGCCGCGGAAGCAGGCTCGACCAAGGCCTCGTCCCAACTCGCCTGCAGCCATGCATCCACGCGATCGCTGGCGACTAGATCAACCTCGCTGGAAACCGAAAAAGCCCGTAGCGATTGCACCGCCGGCCGGGCTGCTACCCAAGCGACAAGTGCTATGACGGCCAACGCCGCGGTCATCGGTAGCAATAGATCGGTGCGCAATTTCATAAAGAGTTTTGCTCAAAATTAGTTAGTGGTCCCTGAATTCTATCTAATCGGACCAACAGCGTACAAACGCTTCCAAGTATATTCGTCGGTCGGCGAATACTCTTGGAGTGATTATCACCGAATCCAGGACTCATGCGTCCGTCGTAATCGGGCAGAACCTGAGGCTCCGCATCTGGGGATGAACCAAGTTAGAGAAAAAAATCGACGAGAGTCGAATTCGTATGCCTGAAAACAACCTGCTAGATGACAAACCGGACTTGCTGAGCGACGAAACGACTGTGCGGCAAGGGCCAGCACGGGTTGATTCGGGTCCTGAGCAGTTGGTCAGCGTGCGGTTCGACCTTCAGTACCCGCCCCGGATGCCGTCACTGATCAAGCATCCGCTTAAGGCTGCAGCATGGTTCACCGAAGCCTTTTTTGGACTTGTCTCTTTGACGGTGCTCCTGGCCGTCGCTGCCACGCTTCCTGTCATCCATGTACTGGTCCTGGGATACCTGATGGAAGTTCAAGGGCGGGTCGCACGCGGCGGTAAGTTTCGGTCAGCGTTTTATCTTCTACCACTCGCGCGTCGACTGGGGATCATCGTCTTGGCCGTCGCTCTGTGGCTATTGCCAATCCAGTTGCTCGCTGGATTCACTCGCGACAATTGGCTTCTGGCGCCGGCCAGTCTAACCGCGTGGCTGACAATTCTGTCATTAATCACGGCTAGCGTCCTGGTGGCAGGCCATCTGATGCTGGCCATTGGTTTTGGGGGGCGGTGGTGGCAATTTCTTCTTCCACTACGCAACCTAAGAAGGCTGCTCAGTGAGCGTTCAGGCAAGGAACTGACTGACGGCACTCACCGACGGATATGCGTGTGTCTAGCAGAGTTGCGATTCGCGCACTTACTGCGACTTGGTGTGCTCGGCTACACCTCAGCCTATTTATGGTTGGTTGTGCCGGCGATGCTCTTTACGTCGCTCACTGATTTGACGAGCCGCCTGCAGTTGCTGGCGTTCGCTGTCGGATGTGCAGCGCTCACATTGACGTTGATGTGGCTGCCGCTGCTTATGGCCCATGTGGCTGCGCAGGGACGCTTAAAGGCCATGCTGGAGTTCCCCGCAGTTTATAGACTCGCATGTCGAACGCCGCTGTGCTGGGCCTTGTCCACGTCAGTCTTACTTGCGTGTTCGACCGTGCCAATGCTTTACAGCGCGCTGATCAAAAATCAGCTTCCTCCGCACGAAGTGCGCTGGGACCTGATGTTCGTGTTCCTCGTGACAGTCGTCCCTGCTCGGGTGCTGGTCGGTTGGGTCTACCACCGAGCCACTATGCGCCCTGCCACTTTAAGACGCTTGCCGGCGAAAGTGTGGCAGTGGTCGGTCACTGCGGTTCTACTCATCGGGGTCGGCTACTACGTCTACTTTCTCAACTTGGCCGAAACCGGCGGTGAGTTGGGCCAAGATGTAATTTGGCAGTTTCCATCCGTGCTGCAACCATGGCCGTGGTGACACCGAAGCGATATCATCAAGACCCTCCGATAAAGAAAGATGGCTGTTACTATGAATAACCAACGACCAACCTCTATTCGAGTCGGAAAGGGCGGTGTTATGTCAATATCTTCGTGAGTACATCGCCAACGACGTCAGTCAGTCTCGACTGGAATGGGTGGCTTGAAACTTGGACCGTACATCGCCGGATTTAGAGACGTCAGCCGAGTTTAATCGCTCTGACTCGTACAGTTTTGTCAAGGCAATGAAGCAGTTGTTTCTTCGCTCAAGAAATAGGATCCGATGTTTGCTTTCTATTCAAACCGATTGGGTTGCTTCGGATCCATTTTGCTTTCCGTCGTGTTCACCGCGATTTTGTTAATCAGCATGCGGTCATGCAGCCTCTAAGCGTAAGCGGACCGGTGGATGGCCGCTAGCTGACTACGAACCGGTGGATGGCAACTCCGCATCCTTGGCTTCTGCTTGCAGATCATGCAGTCGCTGGTTGTAGTGGTGCAGGACTTCACGCCGTCGCAACATACCTAAAAGTCGCTTTGGCTCTGTGTCGCTCAGCACCGGTAGTTCATCCAGATTCAATTCTGTAAATCGTTTCATGGCGGTATTCAGATCGTCCTCCGGTGTCACAAAGACGACGTGCGCAGTCATGACATCCCGTGCGTTGGCAAGTTCCCAAACGGATTCGGTAAACAGATAGGCGCGGACGTCGTCCGTGGAGAAAATCCCCACGAACTTGTCCTGAGCGTCCAATACTGGGAAATAGTGTTGACGCGTTTCGGCCAACAGGCGCAGGATTTCGCGGAGCAGCATTCCTTCGTGAACCACCACACGCGAGGCTAGCGTGATATCTTTGACTTTGCTCCCTTCCAAGATATCGACTAGCAATTCGCCACGGTGAGCTGGTGAATCCAGACGCGAGGGGACCTGCATTTCGTACAATGTCCAGTGTTTGCATAATACCGAACAGATCATGGCCACCCACATCGTCGGCACTAGCAGGCCATAGCCACCCGTCAACTCGGTGACCATCACGATGGTTGAAATCGGCGCGTGAGCCGCCGCTGCAAATAGCCCCGCCATGCCCACGACGGCATAGACAGCAGGCTGTGGTACAAGCTGTGGCCATGTCTGATGGAACCACTGGCCGACCCCTGCGCCCGTACAACCACCAATGACCATAGAGGGGCCAAAAACGCCGCCCGATCCACCCGATCCAATCGTGAACGAGGTGGTGGCGATCTTGAACAGAGCTACCGCAAACAACATTCCCAAGCCTACCGACCCAGGATCGCTCAGCGCCTGTTGCAATGTACCGTAACCCGTTCCTAAAACCGCCAAGGCGCGCGGATCCTGGTGAAAGGCATAGTACAACCCCAAGCCAATCAACCCTGC
>JBBQRC010000073.1:0-11496 GCA_038215215.1 Pirellulales bacterium | reverse complement strand
TATCGCGTACAGAAAATTCTTGTAAATGTTCCAAATCGACAAACTCGAGAACCGACATGTGAGTCGCTTCTAAATGGACACGCGGTGCCATACCCGCTTCGAAGGCTTCCTTCCACCGGAGCACGCACAAACACCAACGGTCACCCGCCTTCAATCCCGGAAAGCCGTACAGTGGGTGCGGGGTCGACAAGTCGTTGCCGCGGGCCTTGGAAAAGACCAGAAAATCGTCCGACATTTCGGCACAAAGCGTATGCAGTCCAAGATCTTCCGGTCCGGTGTTGCAGCAACCGTCACGAAAAAATCCGGTCATTGGATCCAAGCTGCACTCTTGGAGTTCCGTTCCCAAAACATTCTTAGCCCGAGGCATACAATTCCCTTTGATTCGTTGTTCGATTACGTCGCTGGTAGAATTTTAACCGATCACTTGGACTCATGCACCCAGTTCGGCGGTGATGTTTGGCGGTGATGTTCCACTGTGACGTCTTGCCAGGTTGGCATGCATCCCAAGACAAGCAGGCGTTCTGCGCAGTGGGTCAAAGTGGGGTTTTGCCAGTCGCTCCGGCCTCTTCGCGAACGAACTTGGGAACGCCATAACCAGGTAAGTTTCGACGCAGATGGGCGATGATCTCATGCCCACGCTCGAGATCGGACTCAAAGTGAAGCGCGCCAGCCACGCGGTCAAGTTGATGCAAGTAGTAGGGTAGAACCTGCATATTGATGAGCCGTCGACAAAGCTCAAGCTGAGTCTCTGGGGAATCATTGATGTTGCGGAGCAGCACGGCTTGATTCAGCAATGTGGCACCGCCGCGTCTCAGTTGCTCCATCGCTTGCTGTACTCGCCGGTCAATCTCCTGGGGATGATTAAAGTGCATGACAAAGTAGATTGCGGCCCGGCTGCTCGTCACCCAGCCGAGCAGGTCCTCGTTGACCCGCTGCGGAATAACGACCGGTACGCGGCTATGGATGCGAATGCGCTGAACGTGGGCCAGTTGGTTCAATTCGTTGACCAGCCAGCTTAGTTGGGCATCAGCGACTGTCAGTGGATCGCCGCCACTTAGAATCACTTCTTCGATCGATGTGTCTTCACGAATGACAGCTAGCGCAGGCCCCCAGCCGTTGGGCCCTTTGGGGGCTGTGGCGTATGGGTAGTGACGACGAAAGCAGTAGCGGCAATGAACCGCGCACGCGCCTGAGGTAATCAAGAGCGCGCGGCCGGTGTATTTCTGCAGCAATCCCGGCGAGCGCGTCGCAGGTTGGTCACCCACCGGATCGGTGAGACCGCTCAAAGCCCCGATTTCAAAAGTTTCTGCGGCGGTCCCCAGCACTTGCAACAGTAGCGGGTCAAGTGGCTGCCGAGGCTGCATCTTGGCGATGAATTCCCGGGGCACAAAGACTGGAAAATCCCGCTCGGCGGTCAAGCCCCGACCATCGTCGGGCAGTTCGAGCAGCCGGAGTAGCTCCTGGCTGCTACGGACCGCCAGTCTCAGCGATTGCTGCCAGCGGACTTCTGTGGTCAAAGTGGCTTCGACACGATCGGTGTTTAAGGCTAAAATCGTCGCCATTTGCTGCTTAAAAGGGCGTGAGAAGCGAATTGAGCTCTGTCCTGGGGCAGTTGGCCAAGCCTGGAATCGGCTAGCTAAACAGTCGTTTCCTAAGGTGCGATCTCTGCTTCCGCTTGGCGTTTGGCGGAGCGCGGGTAACGTTGAAACTATAGTTTGACCAGAAACAAGAGGATTTGAAGTGGGTACTTACAAAACGAGCGATTTCAAGAAAGGTCTGAAGGTACAGATCGACGGCGAACCTTACCTCATCGTGGAAAGGGACTTCTTCAAACCAGGCAAAGGAAATGCGCTCTACAAATGCAGACTCCGCAATCTGGTACGTGGAACCATGATCGATCGGACTTACAAGGGGGGCGATGAACTCGAGGCGGCCGACGTCGAAGAAATCGACGTGCAATATCTCTACAAGCAAGCCGATGGCTACGTGTTCATGCACACCACCAGCTTCGAACAGTACGAGCTCACCAAAGAACAAGTAGATGATGCCTGGAAATATCTCAAAGATGGCATGCCATGCACAATCATGCTGTTCAATAACCTGCCCATCTCAATGACCCCTCCCATTCACGTGGAATTGCTGGTAACCCAGTGCGATCCAGGTGCCAAAGGAGATACGGCGACCAACGTCACTAAGTCGGCGATTGTGGAGACCGGTGGGGAATTCACTGTGCCAGGTTTTATCAAAGAGGGCAACGTGATCAAGATCGATACGCGCACGGGTGAATACTCCGAACGCGTTAACAACTAAATTCGCCCCTGACTGGCAAACGGTGTACAACGTGCAGCATTGGATCAACAAGTTTCGCTGTGCTGGGCGTGGTCTGCGAACGGGTGTACACCGTCAATCCAGTTTTATTGTCCATTGGGTCATGGTCTCTTTAATTGTTTGCCTCGCGACCGCATTGCGCTGTGAACTTTGGCAGTGGTGCGTGCTGGCACTCTGTGTGGGACTGGTGATTGGTCTGGAGTATATGAATAGTGCTGTGGAACGATTGGCCAAAGGGCTGTGTTCAGAGCAAAATGAGGACGTCGGGGCAGCGCTGGACATCTCCAGCGCGGCTGTTTTATTCGCCAGTCTGCTTGCCGCCGTGGTAGGCGTCACAATCTTCGCCACCCAACTCTGGCGGATGTTTGGCTAGATCCGTTAGTTCGTATCGCCTGCAATGATTCGGGCTCTCAACCACACCACTAGTCCGGGCAATTCTAGTCCCGGTTCTTGCGCGTTGCGCCATGGTAAAGTTTTACAATCGATGCATCGGAGAATCCAAGTCGATAAGCGATAACGCAAAGCTGGTTGATCCAAGTTGTTTTTAGAATCCCTTTTTTCTGCCAGCGCCGACCTGATGTGTAAACTGGATAACTGGCAATGCCAATTCGCCCCTGCTGGCGAATTCGAATCATCATTTCGTAATCCTCCATGATTGCCATATTCTTGAAGCCTTTCAACGCGAAGAAATCTGTGGCTCGAAAGAAGATCGCTTGGTCGCCATAAGGCAACTGCCATAATCGGGTTCGAAACGCGGTTCCGGCCTCAACCATTCGTAGCCCAATTCCTCGGGCATCGATGCGCAGTGGAAACGCTCCGCCTGCAAACGATCCCGAGAGGATTCTGTCGATTTCATGCCGATAGTCTTTGGGAAGTAGTGTATCGGCATGTAGGAACAATAAGAACTCACCGGTGGCTACAGCAGCTCCGGCATTCATCTGCCGCGCACGCCCCCGGTTGCCAATAAACACCCTACAGCCATGTTTCTCGGCAATGAACCGCGTTTCGTCGTTGCTGCCCGCATCCACCACGATGATCTCTAGTCCCTCGTGCGGGCAGCCAATGGCATGAAGTGTCGCTGGTAGAGTCTCCGCTTCATCAAGCGCTGGAATGACAACGGTCAGTCTTTTCGCGATCTGCTTAAGCGGTAATCGATCGACCTCAGCCAGTTTTCTTAAGGGCAACAGGTCTTCGGGATAGTCGACGTCAGGCAGGTCGCTCAAGGATCGAAGACGCAAGCTTAACGAGCGCGCGCGCTGCACGGTTTGTTCGAAGACAAGGGCCGTACTCCAGTCAACCTTCTCGAACAACAGCGGCTGGTCGCGAGTTAAGCCAATCAGGTAATAGCCTCCATCCAAGGCTGGCCCGAGGACAACGTCGTGTCGCTCTAACTCATCGAATGCCCGTTCTAAATCGCCGGAAGTCAGACTGGGGCAATCGGTGCCAATCACCACGACTCGTTGTGCCCCGCCCTTAAATGCGACCGAGGTAGCATGCTTTAAACGCTCCCCTAAAGCAGCACCTTGTTGTTCACAGTACTCGAGATCGTCGCCAAATTCCGCTTGGATTTCACCCAGCGTTCCACCAGTAAATTGAACGGTTACGCGACACTTACCTTGGCTCGCCAATTGACGCACAGCAGCCAACGTTTGCTTCGCTAGGTATTGGTACACCTGCGTGGCTTTTTCCGCACCCAGGGCTGGGATCAGTCTCGTTTTATTTTGCCCAAGCTTCGGCACTCGCGCAAAGACGATTAACTGATTGGAATGTTCGAGTAAATCGCAAGCCGGCGCACAAGTTTGAATGTTGCGATTCGGGGTACGGCTGGGATTCAAAGTGGAGTCGTCCCGTTAGACATTGCAAGAGATTTCGACTAGGAACGTATCGGCGTGTTCGTAGCCTGGGGCGCAGCAGAACAAGAGATCCATGGTCGATGCCCCTAAGAATTAAATACGGCCGCCGACTTTGCAGCAGCCCTCAGCTCAGCGGTGGTCAACGTCGATCCACAGGACGTCATCGCGAACCTCGGTAGCGAAACAGGCTAACATATGTTTGCCTGTCAGCAAGTTCTTGCCATCGCGGATGTCGTACTGCCAACCATGCCAAGGGCAAGTCAGGCAGTTTTCATCAAGCTGCCCTTGAGCCAGCGGCCCTCCCTGATGCGCGCACATACCATCAATGGCCATGAAGCCACTGTGCGTTCGGAAGACGGCCAGCACCTGTCCAGCGACGAGCATTTCGCGACCCGCGCCTAACTCCCAACCGCTGATATTCACCGTCTCATGCCATGCCACGCGACAGCCCCTGATTGAGTACCTATCCGAAAAAGGTCGGCCAGTTGCTTGACCAGTTACTTGGCTAACGAGGCGCGGACGATGCGGTTGTCGTTGCGAACAAAGATACTCTTTTCGGCAAAAGCGGGATGCGTCCAGCAGACACCGCCGCGCTGTGGCAACTGAACCGTGGTAGGTTCGATCACCTGACACCGACTCAGGATCGTCAGTCCGTTGTGCGATAGTTTAGTAATCAGTAATTCACCACGTTCGTTGAACATCCAGACACGATCCGTCCCGGCTTGCTGAACCATGTGTATCGTTGCCCAACGTTGTTTGGGAACGGCGGTCAGATCTTCCCAGATACGTTCGCCGGTCAGTGCGTTTAAGCAACGGAGTTCACCGTAGCTGTCCGCACCATAGATATAGCCGTCCATAACGATGGGTGTGCCGATCATGGCATGCAGTGATTCGGTATGTTGCTCATCCCTACCGATCGCGCGCCAAACCTGGCTAGAAGTCAACTCGTCATGCGGCGCACGAACCATTAGTGAGCCGTCGTAAAAACTGGATACATACACCAGATTGCCATCGACACTGGGGGTACATATTCCGATGGGCATTTTGGTGGGCAACATGCGATGCGACCAATAGACTTTGCCGGACAATGGATCCAAGCCCGAGAGACTTTCGCCGGTCCAGCACACTAACACATCCTTACCCGCTTGTTGAATGACGATCGGAGACGAGTAACCGGCGCGTTCTGCCAGTGAACGCCAGACTTCCTTACCGGACAACTTGTCGAACGCGACCATACAAGCGCCGTCAGCTCCAGCAACTTGCTGAATCACTTGATCCTGATAAATAAGGGGCGAGCCGGCGATGCCCCAAATCGGCATATCGATTTGATACTCTTCACTTAAGTCATGTTGCCAGATAACAGCTCCGGTGACCGCGTCCAGACAAAAGAAATGTCCCATCGCTCCCACGGAATAAGTGCGGCCGTCGGCGACGGTCACACTCGCCCGCGGTCCAGCTTTGTAACTGATCGTGTATGCGGCCGGGTACTCGTGAACCCACAGTTGCTTGCCGGTGGCCGAATCAAGACACAGCACGCGCTCTGTCTGCTGACCCTCTGTCTGCCGATCCATTACATAGACTCGGCCCTCGGCAACGGTGGGCCCGCAATAACCCGGGCCGATATCCACGGACCAAGTGAGTGGCAATTGACCTTCGGGAAGTTGATCAACGACGCCTTCGACTTGCCAAACACCATCGCGTCCAGGTCCACGCCACTGTGCCCAGTCCTCGGCACTTACGCACTGTGTGAAACATCCAAGTAGGAGAAAGGCATAAATATTGACGTTGACGAAGCGATTCATGGGTGTTTATCCGCAAAATGGCGAAGCTCGTATTCCAAGGTGGACAGCCTGCAGTATACCGCTCTACCAACTTGGCTTGCAGGCCCTGCCCTTGGCACCCAGCACTCGGGCCAAGCCCTTTGCAAACTGCCTTTGCAAATATCCCTTCCAAAACAACCCGTCCTCAGCGCGTTCCGGATGCCTTGCGCGCTAGCGCCGTTTCAATGGACTTGGAAACCTGTTCGGCCAGAATTTCCGAGCCCTTGGGAGTAAAGTGCACGTTCTTGGGTAACTGAATATCCGCCAACCTGGGCAATGCAAAGGCGTGTAGATCATCGATCGCGATGTGGTTCTCAAGCATAATCTTGTTGGCGATGGCGTTGTAATCAACTGATTCGTCAGCCACGCGTCCAGCAGATCCTTTAGGGACAGGGGTGGTTGAGCACCAAATCAGCTCGGCTCCAGTTTGCTTCAAACGTGCGACCAGCTTGCGCAGATTTTGCTCGTACTCATCAGCCGGCACTTGATGTCGTGCGCCTGCCACACTGGGTTCCGCCCGTGTCTTTCCATCCGCTGAATAATAAACGATATCATGCAATCCAAAGTTAAAATGAATGACATCCCATTTGCCGTCACCTAGCCAATCTTCGAGTGCTGTGACGCCTCGCGAACTTGGGCCGCAGTTGGCGGCGGGTCTCACCAGATTAGCCTTGCCTGCAAGCAATTTGCGAACGGGCAATGTGTAGCCGATCGAAATGGAATCACCAATTAACAGCACGCGCGGCAGCCCGTCTTTTTCGACGATTGTTTCGAACGCCGGCTGCTTGGCGGGGGCTTTCTTGGGTACGGGTTGCTTTGCCGGCTTCTCTTGGGAGACACCCGGTAGGGGTGCGACCAAGCAAGCCAGCACGACCAAGCTAGTTCGTAAACGATTCACAAAAAGACTGCCGCTGATCAAGAAATTCATGCTGCAATGCTCCGCCTAAAGTGATTGGATGAAACCGAACCTGCGCTCGATAATAGCAAGTGCAGGTCGAGATCGCCACCAAGTTGCGGAGGATGGCATGTCCCAGTCGACGATGGAAACAGCCTATTTCACGTCCAACATCCGCTCCAATGCGACCATGGAGTATCGTGCAATTTCAGGATCAACTTCGATCTCATTGACGATCGAGCCCACCAGCAAGTTTTCAAGACACCAGGCTAAATGAGCCAAGTCGATGCGGTACATGGTGGCGCACATACAAACAACCGGGGACAAGAAATGAATCTCCTGCTCCGGATGCTCTTGCTTGAGTCGATTCACTAAATGCAATTCAGTGCCAATCGCCCACTTCGTGCCGGCGGAAGCGGCTTCCACCGTTTTGATGATCTTGCTGGTGGATCCGGAGACGTCGGCGATGTCGTTCACTTCTTGCGGACATTCGGGATGAACTAAAATTTTGATGCCCGGGTGGCGTTGGCGGAGCTGATGGACGTGCTCAGCGCGAAACATCTGGTGGACACTGCAGTGCCCTTTCCACAACACCACGCGACTATCGCGAATCGCCTGCTCGGTGTTGCCGCCCAGATCATCCGCATAGGGATCCCAGACGGGCATTTGCGCATTGGTGATGCCCATCTTCAGCGCCGTGTTGCGTCCGAGATGTTGGTCTGGGAAGAAAAATACGCGATTACCACGCTGGAATGACCACTCCAGCACCGCTGCGGCGTTGCTACTGGTGCAGACAATGCCACCGTGCCGACCACAAAACGCTTTCAGGCTGGCCGCTGAGTTAATGTAGGTGACCGGAATTAGTTTCTCAGTGTCGATAACTTCGCCAAGTTGATCCCAGGCCGCTTCGACCTGTCGAATCGCCGCCATGTCAGCCATTGAACAGCCTGCAGCCATATCGGGAAGGATCACACGCACCCGTGCACCCTGACGCTCTGCCAATTTATCCGGTCGATTGGCGAGAATATCTGCTGTTTCGGCCATAAAATGCACACCGCAGAAAACGATCGTGCGGCAATCTTCACTGGACGCCGCCAACTGACTGAGTTGATAGCTATCACCAGTCAAGTCCGCATGTTGAATCACTTCATCTTGCTGGTAATGGTGTCCCAGAATCAGCAGACTCTTACCCAATTTCTTGCGCGCAGCCGCGATGCGTCCAGCTAGCTCTTCGTTGGCAAGCGGTTTGTAATCGCTTAAAGGGAGTTTCCCGGGCGAAGTTGGCAAAATAGTAGCAATTGTCATGACCAAATCCAAAATTTCTGAAACAACATCTGTGTCGAAAGTAGGCTCTGTGAAGGATCCTGATAAATTCCTGCATGTCACTCCCCTCGCCCCAGTGAGACTGCTGAAATAGTTTTTGTTGTCTTGGCTGCGTAGAATTGAGAAGACTTACAGTTTTAGTGGAGGAGGTGAACATGTTAGCTGAGCATCGCGATTTTTTGTTTATCATACCTCACGAAGACCGTTCGATCTACGAACGTCTGTTGCCTCAGCAGTCGCCTCTGTTGGATGCGTTTGAACTGATCGACTGGAAAGCTATCAATACTGTCGTTTGTTCCTACTACTCCAAAGACCATGGGCAGCCGGCGATTCCGCCGCTGATCATGTTGAAGCTTGAATATCTGCGCTACCATTTTCGTTTGTCCAGCCGGCAAGTCGTCGCTCGTGCGCAGACCGATTTACTGCTGCGCTGGTTTCTGCAGGTTCCGATTCGATTCATGATGCCCGATGCGTCTTCTCTCACAAAGTTCCGCGGGCGACTGGGAGCCGAAGGCTTTAAAGCAGTATTCGATCAACTTATCGCTTATGCTCGCCAAGCGGGTCTGGTCCAGGATCGATTGCGTTTGAAAGATGCGACTCATATTCTGGCCAACGTGGCTGTGCCGACGACGCTGACTCTGCTGTCTCAGTTGCGACGTAAAATGCTCGACGTGATTGGCCAGATCGATCCCGAAGTGGCTGCTGGTTTTGATATCCAAGCTGAGCAAGTTCGACTCGATACCGAGCAAGCTGAGCCAGAACTCAAGCTGCAAGAGCGAGTGGCGCTGGTGGTCGACATCTTGTTGTGGTTACAAGAGCAGGCTGCACCGCCGCAAGAGGCTTCTTTGAATGAGCAGCGGTTATGGCAAAAGCTGTTGTCCGTTCGTCAGTTGGCTGAAAAGATCGTCAACGATTTTCAGAATCCTGGCCAAGGTGATCGTACGTTGAGCGTCGTTGATCCAGACGCTCGTCAGGGCAAGCATGGCGAGTTTTACGATGGCTATATGCTTGACATTATGGTCGACGCGGACAGTCAGTTGATTACCCAGTTGGAAGTGTTGCCCGCCAACGGTCAAGAGGCGATGGACGCAGTGCATTTAGTCCAGATGGAACACCAAGCACACGGCAATCAGATTAAGCAGATTTCGATCGATGGAGCTGGATTTCATGGACCGATGCTTCGTGAATTGGAAGACCCGGCAGGTTTGGCTGTCGATGTGATCGCCTCTCCGAGTAAATCCAACACACTTGACCGGACCAGTTCAGCGGAGTTTGAACTTAACGAAGATGGTACTCGGGTGACTTGCCCTGCGGGTGTTACATCCAATGCTGGCTGGACAAAGAAGGAGAATCCCAACGCGACATTTTTCGACTTTCCCAAACGCGCATGCGCAAGCTGTCCACTGCGTCCGGAGTGTCATCCGGATATGAAACCCAATGCGCGGCAAGGGCGTCGGGTATCAAAGAATGAATACGAATTGGAATATGAACGAGCACGCGAGAAGTCCAAGACGGGCACCTATCAGGAGGTTCGTCGGGAGCATCCAGCAGTCGAGCGAAAGCTCAACGAGATAGTTCGCCACCAAGGCGGCCGCCGGGCGCAGTTTTGGGGCATGGCCAAGGTGATGAGTCAGCAGACGATGACGTGTTTCACCGTCAATGTGAAACGAATCGCGAAGCTCTTGAAGGGAGAGGTGCGGATATCGGGAATCGCAATGGCCTAAAAACCCCTTAAATGAGTCTGTGTATAGGCAAATAGAAGTATAAAAGATAAACAAAAGAGGCAACGCTATCATTGCGGCATCGGAAAACGCGGTGCTACCAAATTGAAACCAAAAAAGTGTCGGCTAGACGCCGTTAGACAACGTCTAGCCTTTGCTAGTATTTCAGCAGTCTCCTGAGTACAAGGGAGAGGGGACTCGTAAAATACTCTCCCCTGAGTACAAGGGAGACTCGGAAAATACAAAACCCCGTGCCATTCGTGTCAGAACCCTTTTCTCTGTTCGTCAAGCCACTGTTCCCCGGTTGGAGGAAAGATCTCACCATTCTAGAGTTTATCAAAGTCCGTAGGTTCGGCACGTCGATACAGAACGAGCGCTTCGAAATATTGACCGGAGAGATTTTTTCTTCAGGACATTAGATGGCTGGGCCACTCAGTGAAACGTTTTGCCGCAGCATCTTGCACATCGAAGTGCCCCTGGTGGTTACTCTCGCTGCCAAACGCATGCAAATCGATCAGGTACTCAAGCTGGTACCTGGGGCGATGATCCAGTTCGACAAACCTTGCGAAGCGCCGTTGACCCTGGAGATCGGTGGTCAGCCGGTAGCGGAGGGCGAAGTCGTCAAAATTGGCGACAAATTTGGCATTCGGATCAATACGATCAAACGCCCGGCGGAACGCTTTGTGGACATTAATGAGCTTGAGAAATAATTGAGAAGAGGCTCTAGCCTTTCCAATTGGATACGCGAACCATAGCGCGTGCTCGAGAACAAGCCTTTTCGCGCACGGCTTGCTGTTCTGGTTTGCTGGCTGGCAAATCGATCGCCGCTTTCAGGGCAGCGTCCGCCGCGCTCTTGGTGATTAGATCCATCGCGGAGACGCGATCAGTGAGCACGGAAACAACGTTTTTGGCAACTTGAACGAAGCCGCCGTCAAGGAAATAGGACTGGGTACCACTGGCCGATTTGATCCGCAGCACGCCGTAGCCCAATCGACCAACCAGTGGACTATGGCCTTTGAGAATTCCCATCTCGCCGTCAAACAATGGCAGAATAACTGAATCGGCTTGAACATCCAACTCAGTACGCTCTGGAGTTACTACTACACACTGCAAATCGTTCATTGCACCCAATCCCAATCGCGGCATCCGCACACAGTGTTAAACTACTTCTTTTCGGCCATCTTCTTCGCTTTAGCTTCGGCCTGTTCGATAGGGCCTACGTACATAAACGCAGCCTCCGGCAAATGGTCCCACTTGCCATCACAGATCTCTTCAAAGCTGCGTATCGTGTCCGCCAAAGTAGTGATTTCACCCGGAATACCCAAGAAAACTTCTGCCACCAAGAACGGTTGCGAGAGAAAGCGTTCGATACGTCGGGCGCGGTGGACCACCATCTTGTCCGATTCCGACAGCTCATCAACACCCAGAATAGCGATGATATCCTGCAGTTCGCGGTACCGCTGGAGGATCGTCTGAACACGGCGGGCGATCGCGTAATGGCGTGCACCGACGTACTGAGGATCCAAAATTCGGCTGTTGGACGCCAGTGGATCGAT
>JBBQRC010000072.1:0-11552 GCA_038215215.1 Pirellulales bacterium | reverse complement strand
ATTGAAGAACCGCTTTTGCTCGGCAATATCAATGTCGTCCGCCTGGCTTAGCGTTTCGGCATAGGCTTTGATGTTCGCCAATGGCGTTCTCAGTTCGTGGGTAGCCGTGAAGACGAACTGGTTCCGCATTTCCTCGGCGAGTTTCTGTTGAGTCACGTCGCGTATCGACCACAGCACCTCGCCGTGGTCGACCATCCCGCCGAATATGGGTGTTCGGCTCAGTCGCCAGACACCGTCAGAAAGTTTTTCACTTTTGTGGATTTGCGTAACAAATGGCGAGGTTGAATTACACGCATTGGCTAGCGCCTCGGTCTCGCGAGAATCGGCCAAGTTGCGAAGAGTCGTGACAAACTTTTGGCCGATCGCAGCGTGGCAGTCTTGCATGGC
Source organism: Pirellulales bacterium (assembly GCA_038215215.1). Classification (GTDB taxonomy): domain Bacteria; phylum Planctomycetota; class Planctomycetia; order Pirellulales; family Pirellulaceae; genus Aureliella. The sequence goes on along the minus strand of JBBQRC010000072.1, from coordinate 11,165 downwards.
AAATAACGCCGCAAATGCATTGTTTGCTAATACGATCACACCTTCGCGATTACAGACGATTATGCCGTCTTGAACGGCATCAAAGACGGCTTGCCAACGTTTGTCATTGCCGGCATCCGCCATCGCACTAAATCGCTCTTCAAGTATTGAGGTGGCGCGCCCTTCGCGAAGTTGCGTTACAAGCGCATTCCAACCAACGGCTGCGGAATCGGCATCGGCCAGGGGCTCCAGTGACTGATATCCCGCGGTTGATAATACCGCCACGCGACGCAATTGTTCTTCGATTGCCTGGACGACGCGTACAGTACGGTTCAATACCAGCGCGCCGATGATTAGCAGACCTACAGCGGTTAGCGCTGGCAAGACCAGGTAATCTGGTCTAGTCCCAAAGTAACCAACTGCCACGATGAGGCTAAGGCAGGAAAAAACGCCAGCCAAACCGAACATCAAGTAGCGCCCGATCAGGCGTCGTGAAAGCGGTAGCGAATGTGTTAAACTGTTCACGATTTAGCCCTCCACCGGCATTTCCAGGGACATTTCCACTGGCATATCCACCGGCATAACCACTGGCACATCCACCGGTGTCAGTTCGGTAACGGCTCGTGCCAGCCCGACGATGGTGCGCATGCTGAACGGCTTGAAAATTACATCCGTCACGCCAAAATTAGCTTTCAGCTGATCGATGGAAATCTCTAGCCCTTTGGCGGTGCACATCAAAATTGGCAATTTTTCAAGCTTCAACTCTTCGCGCACGATTTGGCACAACTGCCCGCCATCGACACCGGGCATCTGGTAGTCTGTGATCATCAGATCAAACGGCTCGGACTTAAGGTACTCGACCGCAATGGTGCCGTTCGTTGCTATGGTCACTTCAAAACCGTCCCGCTCAAGATTGAACTTAATGACTTGAGCCAGCATGCTGTTATCTTCAGCGACTAGGACGCGTTGAGCACGATTCGTCATCTGACTTCTCCAGCATGCATCAGCACTTATAATCGTTGGGTGCTGCTGACAGGGTTCGTGGGCGTTTTCTCACTAACAATGATTTCCGAGATGCTCTTGCAAAGCGTAGGTCTGGTGGTTCGATCACCAGCTGATGTAGGTTGCGTCGTTGACGCTTAGATCGCCCGTCGTCTGGTTGTAAACCCATCCGGCGGTGCCAGCTTCTGGTGCGGTGATTGGATTCTGCGTCGAGGCAACGACCGTCGCGTTCTGGTTGGCGCCCATTTGTACCGACGGGAATGGCCCTTTCAAGAACGGCTTAAGGTCCGTCGCAATGTTACCGGCTGTCGGATAGGTGCTGTTTTGGGCTTTGTAAAGTTCAATTGCGTTACGTACCACTACCAGTGATTGCTTTGTGCTGTTGGTGCGCGCATCGCTGGCGGTGTTGAACATCTTGGGCGCCGCTACTGCCGCGATAATCCCGAGAATCAATACGACCACAACCAACTCGACCAAGCTAAACCCCTTGCGGGCCCGATTTTTGAACTTTCGAAACATGTTAATATCCTTGACTTTGTAAGTAACTTGAAAACTTGCAATCACGCTAGATAGTAGGATAGGGTTCATGAAAAGCAAAAAAAATGGCGTAATTATGTTAGATAAGTAAACTACACTTCCTCTAGCGGTTGGGTTAGTACGGGATGCAGCCAGGGGGACGTCATGAAGAATACGCGAATTGATGCTCGGACAGGGTGGACGATTGCGCTGGCCCACAGTTTGTCTTCTAAGTTACAAACAGTGATTGGTCCGCCATTTTCCATTTGGTCAAAACAAGACGGCTGGGAACTGCTGCAAGGCAACAATAGTGTTGATGCCGCTAGTGTTGATGCGGCCACCAAGAATTCTATAGCTCAAATTCTTGCACAGTATAATGTCAAAGCATGTTCGGAAACGGTGCCGTTCGACGCTGACGATCAACTGCTGATGATTCCGGTCGGAGATGAGAACGGGGATCGGCTTCTCGTAACGGGGCTGGTATCAAGTCAGAACGCAGATCTAGCTCGAGCACTCGCGGACGCCACGCTTACTTCCCTGAGTCAAAACCGAGAGCTAGAGCGGATGCATGTTGAGAGTGAGAAGTTTATCGGCCAAGTCACAGAAAATTTCGAGGAACTCAGTTGGCTTCGGTCGCTGGCGGAAGCCTTCGAGATCAGTGACGCGACGAATAATCTTCTGCAACTAACGCGGCGTAGCCTGCCCGATTTGAGGCATTTGGTTGGTGGTGAAGCGATCTACTTTTTTGGTCCAGCCCAACCGGCAGACGAGTCGCCGCGGCCAACCGGGACATGCCCGCTGTTGTTCTCGGAAGGTGATATTTTCCCCCCCGAACATTGGGTCCACTTAGAAGTTGCGCGAGCGGAAGCAGCCAACCTTCGGCAAACCACAGTGAGGAATTTCCAATCAGGCGATCAGACGGGTTTGAGAAATGTTGTGCTGGCGCCAGTGTGCAAGAGCCAACATCACATGGGATGGCTAGTGGTGGTCAATAAGTCCTGCCCGTTGGATTTGATGACGACAGAACTGAAAAAAGATGAATGGGATAAGAATTGGTTTGAGTTTGGGACGGTTGAAGCCGGGTTGGTAAGCACGATGTCCACGATGCTCGCCACTCATGGTAGAAATATCGAGCTATTTCGTCAGCGAGAAGAACTACTGATCGGCGTGATGCGGACGCTTATCAATGCCATTGATGCTAAGGATTCGTATACCTGCGGTCACAGCGACCGAGTGGCTTCAATCTCAAGAAGAATTGCACAACAGCTGGAGCAGCCAGAAACAGAATGTCAGCATATTCACATGGCGGGATTGTTGCATGACATTGGAAAGATTGGCATACCAGACAGTGTGCTCGGCAAACCTGGAAAATTAACCGCTGAAGAAATGGAATTGGTAACGCGACATCCATCCATCGGCTTTGAAATTCTCAAACCGCTTGAACGTTTGAGCTTTGTGTTGCCAGGAGTGTTACACCATCACGAAGCCGTCGACGGAAGCGGTTACCCACACGGACTAAAAGGTGAGGAAATCCCTCTACAAGCTCGAATCATTGCGATTGCGGATAGCTACGATGCCATGACCAGCAATCGTCCCTACCGAGACGGGATGCCCACCGAAAAGGCCGAGAGCATCCTCTTGGAAGGACTGGGACGTCAGTGGGATCGCGAAGTCGGTCAAGCATTTTTCGCCGCCTTGGCCGACATCCGTGAAATCTGTGGCAAACGGACAGCGAGCGATGCACCCCAGTCGATTGCCTCCAATAGTACAACTGTTGCTCCTGCCCCAGCAGCTTCTTCCTTTTTCGACAACAGTCGGCTGCAACAGCTCTGACACCGGGTTATCCGGTTTTCGGCCATTTGCGAAACTTGGCGTTCGTCAGTAGATATGTCAGCGCCATCGCAGCAAGTACAGCGATAAGTTTGATCCAAGGCATCGCTTTAGCGGTATTCCCTCCGCGCGTCAGTCCGATAACGGGTGGATGAATCAACAAGCCAAACCTCAGTACGACTCGGAGTCGCTGTTGTCATGTTCCTCATCGTCCATAGAAGAGAATAGCTCGTCAGCTATACCGCTAAGCTCATGATCCGCGAGAGCGACAGATGGCAATTCTCCAGCGCGTTTCAACAGCGAAACGACAACAGAATGCTGCTCTTGGGGATCGAGTTGATCAAACGACTCTAGGATTTTGGATGCAGACTTGGATCGCGCTTTTTCGCGGCCTAAACGTGGGCGGTCACAACGTGCTACCGATGTCCCAGCTCCGTGCAGATATGGAAGCGATTGGGCTCAAGGAAGTTCGCACATACATCCAGAGCGGCAACGTTGTCTTCGCGTCCCCGTCGCAGCGGGCCGCTCTGTTGGCCAATAAGATAACTAGGCAAATTCAAAACTGTGCAACTTCAAAAAGCGGCGGCTGGGGCTGGAGACTCGACCGTGGAGGATAACTGGTCTAAAATGAGTGTTCCTACCAGTTTGCGATTCCTTCTGACTCCTCCTGCCTCAGCACGCTTTTATCCACCGATTGAATAATGACTATTGCCAATACGAAGCAGCACTGCGGTCGCCAGACCTTAGTTGCTGGAATTTTCGCCGCCTGTGGTCTGTTTTGCTTGCCTAATATACAGGCCGAAGAAATCGACTTTTCGACGCAAATTCAGCCCATATTGGCTCGGAAGTGTTACGCGTGTCATGGACCGGATTTGCACGAGGGTGGGCTGAGATTTGATGAGCGTGCGACGGTCATCGGAGCGGGGGACAGCGGAAAACATGCGCTCGTACCTGGCCAGCCTGACGCGAGCGAGATGCTGCGACGCGTCACTAGTGTTGACGGGGATGAACGCATGCCGCCGGAAGGAAAGCCGTTAAGCGAAACGGAGATCTCGGCGCTGCGAACTTGGATTGAAGCGGGTGGCGAATTCAAGCCGCACTGGTCGTTCCAGCCGGTACAGCAGACTGCACCGCCAAGCGTGCAGGACGCGCTTTGGCCTACTCAGCCGATGGACATGTTCGTACTTGCGAAGCTAGAACACAACAAACTGCACCCGGTGAAGTCGGCCGAGCCGCGGGAGCTGATCCGACGCGTCTACCTCGATGTGACCGGATTGCCTCCGGAACCCGAAGTTGTCGCGGAACTGAGCCAGCACTGGAGTTCAGCGGCTTACGAGCAATTGGTTGATCGATTGCTGGCCGATCCGGCAGTGGGAGAACGTTGGGCGCGGATGTGGCTGGATGTGGTGCGCTACGCCGAATCCAACAGCTATGAACGCGATAATCCCAAGCCCAACGCTTGGAAGTATCGAGACTATGTGATCGATGCCTTCAGCAGCGACAAACCTTACGACCAATTTGTGCGCGAGCAGATCGCCGGGGATGAGCTCAAAGAGGTGACCACGGCCTCATTGACCGCCACAGGTTACTATCGCTTGGGCATTTGGGACGATGAACCAGCCGACCCGTTGCAAGCTCGCTTTGACGAATACGATGACTTGGTAACCACAACAGGACAGGCCTTCTTGGCCTTGACCATCAATTGCGCTCGGTGTCATGACCACAAGATCGATCCGCTGACGCAAAAGGATTATTACAGTCTGGTGGCTTTGCTACGGGATGTGACCAGTTTCGCTAGCCGCGGTGATCAACAGGCTAACAATCAGCTCGATTTATTTCCCGAGGTCGCCAAGCTTTATGATCAGGGGCAAGCAAACCGTCAGCGACTTGACCAGAAATTGAGGGAGCTGGAGCAGGCAGCGATTGTTAAGATGGAGGCCGCCGACCAGAGAGCTACGGAAGGTCCAGAGCGGCGCAAGGTGTTGAAAGCCAAATTGCAGCAGCATATGGACGAAGCGAGTTGGTCCGAATATCAAACGCTGAAGGCGCAGCGGGAGGATGTTGAGCAGCAGTTGCGAAGCTTGCCGCCGCGTGAGCAGGTTTTGGGACTTGCCAAAGTGGATAAGGAGCCGCCGACGACCTATGTGTTGATGCGCGGCAGTCCTCATAATGAAGGTGACCCCGTCGCACCCGCGTTTCCCAAATTGCTGGGGGGCGGGGCTCCGCAGCTACCCACAGCGACGTCAGAGAACCAACATGCTGGTCGTCGTCGGGCGCTGGCAGATTGGCTGATCTCAAAAGACAACTGGATGACTGCCAGGGTGATCGTCAACCGCATTTGGGCTCAGTATTTTGGACGGGGCATTGTCCGTTCGCCGAACAATTTTGGACTCATGGGAGATCCACCGACACATCCTGAGTTGCTCGATTATCTGGCCCGGCAGTTAATGCGCCACGATTGGCACTTGAAGGACATTCATCGCACAATTCTGCTGTCGAGTACCTATCGGTTGAGTTCGCAGGCAGACGAGGGTGCGTTAGCGGTCGACCCACGCAACGATCTGTTCTGGAGGCAAAATGTGCGACGCTTGAGTGCCGAACAAATTCGCGACTCCCTGCTGGCGGTAACCGGTCAACTCAATGAACGGCAATTCGGCGAGGAAATGTATCCGACGTTATCCGCTGAAGTGCTCGCAAGCCAGTCGCGGCCGGGAGCCAACTGGGGTAATTCTTCCCCTGCCGATCAGGCGCGACGGAGCATTTACATTCACGTGAAGCGTTCGCTGCCGGTTCCCATGTTGTTGGCATTTGACTTTCCTGAGACCGACTCAAGTTGTGAGGCTCGCTTTCTGACGACTCAGCCTGGACAAGCACTCAGCCTGCTCAATAGCGACTGGATCCAAGAGCAGGCGGCGGCCTTGTTGGCTCGTGTGCGACGTGAAGTCGGCGAGGATCTACGAGCTCAAGCCGCGCGGAGTCTGGAATTGGTCTTAAGCCGTCCGGGGAGTGCAGAGGATATCTCAGAGTTGCTCGATTTGGTCGCCCGATTGAAAGTCAAACATCAGTTGAGTGAAGATGCCGCCCGGCAAGCCATGTGCCTGGTGGTGCTGAATTTGAATCAGTTTATGTACGTGGAATAGGCGCAGTTAAAACCTTGTGAGGATTTGTCGACCATGACATCAAACACCAATACCGGATCGTTTTGCCGACGCCTCCGCCGCGAGTTTCTGTGGCAGACAGCTGGTGGTTTTGGCGCCGTAGCCCTCAGCACGCTGCTGGGGCGTGACGGTTTCTGGAATGCGGCTGCTGCGGCTGGACCAACGGGCAACCCCTTGGCCCAAAAAGCACCTCATTTTGCTCCGAAGGCCAAGAGCATCATCTTTTTGTTCATGTATGGCGGCCCAAGCCACATCGATACGTTTGATTACAAGCCCAGTATGGTCGGCATGGATGGTAAGACGGTTGAGGTCAAGACGTTTGGCCGCGGCGGGCATCGCAACCAAGGACGCATTGTCGAACCGCGCTGGAAGTTTAAACAGTTCGGCGAATGTGGCAAATGGGTCAGTGACCTCTTTCCAAATTTGGCTCAACAGGTCGACGATATCGCCTTTCTGCATGCGATGACGGCCGATTCACCGATTCACGGTTCAGCCATGTTGATGATGAATTCTGGCAAGATTCTTAGTGGTTCACCGGCGCTCGGTTCGTGGGTTAACTATGGACTGGGGACCGTCAACGATAACTTGCCAGGCTTCGTGGTGATGCTCGACCCAACGGGCGGTCCGATCAGTGGAGCGAAGAATTGGTCTAGCGGCTACATGCCAGCTACGTATCAAGGGACTGTGCTACGCAGTTCCGGCAATCCGATTCTCGATTTGCAGCCGCATGCCAGCGTTGATCGCACTGTGCAGCGTGATATGCTCGACTCTATTCACGCCATCAATCAACGGCACTTGGCCAGCCATCCTGAAAATGACGATTTGGCGGCGCGGATCTCCAGTTACGAACTGGCCTATAAAATGCAAGAGCATGCACCTGAGGCGGTCGACCTCTCGCAGGAAGAGGCTGCGACCCTCGATCTGTATGGAGTCAACGATTCCAAGACGCAGGATTTTGGACGTCGCTGCTTGATTGCCCGCCGCTTGGTAGAACGGGGGGTACGTTGTATTCAGCTTTATAGTGGTGGCTCGCACAATGACGACAACTGGGATGCACACGGAGATTTGGAAGCGAACCACAACAAGCATGCAGGCGCGACAGATAAGCCGGTGGCTGCACTGCTACAGGACCTCAAACGCCGCGGACTTCTCGATTCAACGCTGGTGGTGTGGGGGGGCGAATTTGGTCGCCAGCCAACGGCTGAATACGCGAAAGGTTCCGGCCGCGACCACAATGCTTATGGATTTACCATGTGGATGGCCGGTGGCGGTATCAAAGGGGGCGTGAGCGTGGGCGCCACCGATGAACTGGGAGCGACGGCAGTCGAGCAGCCGATGCATGTCAAGCGACTGCATGCGACGATTCTCAATCAACTGGGGCTAGACCCCAATCGGCTTGCCTATTTCTACAGCGGGCTCGATCAAAAAATGGTGGGTGTCGAGCATGTCGAACCGATCGAGGAAGTGATTGCTTAGCAGCCGCGGTTGAGGTTTAATGCGACGAGCGGTTGGCTGAGAACACCGCTTGCGCGAGATTAACTCTAGCTTGTAGTCGACACGTTACGCTCGGTTTTTGATCTAACTCCGTCAATCATTTGGGAACGAGTCATGCCTATCCAGGTCGTTGCTCCATCGCGTCGAATTTTCTTGAAGAGCGCGACGGCACTGAGTGCTAGTGCTGCGTGGGCGCTGCATCGTGGAGTTGCATTGGCCGCCGAGCCGCTGGATGCAAACTTTATCGCGTTATTATCGGATACGCATATCGCCGCCAACCCCGGCGAGTCCGTGCGTGGGACCAATATGTCCGACAACCTGAATCTGGTGATCGCCCAGATCGGCAAATTACCGCAGCGGCCGGCGAACCTCTTGATCAATGGCGACTGTGCGTATTTGAAAGGTTTACCTGGCGACTACCAGACCCTGTCCCATTGCCTGCAGCCGCTCGCAGCACTCGGTATTGATGTGCATTTAACGATGGGCAACCATGACGATCGTCCCAAGCTCTATGAGGTGCTGACTGGACAGCGTCCGGCGACGTCTGTCGTCTCAAACAAGCATCTGAGTGTGGTCGAGGGCGAGTTCGCGAATTGGTTTTTGCTCGATTCGCTGTCACAGGTGAATGTTGTCACTGGCGAACTGGGGAATGAGCAACTCAAGTGGTTGGACGACGCTCTGGATGCGCACACCGCCAAGCCGGCGGTGGTGATGGTCCACCACAATCCACAATTTAATGCACCGGAGTCAGGGAAACCTTGGGGAGGCATCTCAGACACAGCTACGTTGTTTGAGGTGTTGGACGCACGGCCGCACGTGCGTGCTTTCATTTTTGGACACACGCACACCTGGCGGGTGACCGATCGCAAGCACATGAAGCTGATCAACTTGCCGCCTGTGGCCTACGTCTTCGGGGCTGGGGAACCTAACGGTTGGGTATCGGCGCGACTTGACCAGCGCGGCATGCGCTTGCAGCTTCACGCGTTCGACGCCAAGCATTCCAAGGCTGAGGAAATCGTGGAAGTCATGTGGCAAGCGTAACATTGACGCCACTACCGATCGATTCTGCATTGGCTGAGATCGTGGCGGCGGTCAGGGATCAGGCTTGCGTGGTGGTGGAAGCGCCGCCCGGAGCAGGCAAAACAACTCGAGTCGCACCTGCATTGCTCAGGGAGTCCGCGATTGCGCCAGGCAGAGTGGTGCTCATCCAGCCGCGGCGGATTGCGGCGCGGGCGGCCGCGGAGCGCATCGCCAGCGAATTGGGAGTGGCAGTGGGCGAACAGGTCGGCTATCACGTGCGCTTTGATTGTCGCGTGACGCGGGCAACACGGTTGGTAGCCATGACGCCAGGCATCTTGCTTCGCCAGTTGCAAGCTGATGTGACGCTAGCGGATACCAGTGTCGTGCTGCTGGACGAGTTCCACGAACGGTCGCTTGAGTACGATCTGCTGCTGGGAATGTTGCGCCGTGTCCAAATGGAACTGCGGCCCGAATTGCGCATCGTGATCATGAGTGCCACGCTCAATACACAGTCCATTTGCGAGTACCTGGACAAGCCGCCGTTGATCAGCGTGCCTGGTCAGATGTATCCGGTTTCGATTTATTACAGTCGCTTTGGCGTACGCGGGCGACTCACCGACCAAGTGGCTGAGCGGACACTCGAAGCCGCGGCGCAACATCCTGGCGATGTGCTGGTTTTTTTGCCGGGAGTCGGAGAGATCGAACAGGTGAAGCGGCAGTTGGAAAGCCGAGCGGCACGCGACGACTGGGCGCTGCTGACCCTTTACGGTGACATGTCGAGCGCTGATCAAGATCGCATTCTCAAGCCCTGCAAGCAACGCAAAGTTATCCTCTCGACGAATATTGCAGAGACTTCGCTGACGATCGATGGGGTCCGCGTGGTGATCGATAGCGGTTGGGCGAGGATCCAGCGTGTTGAGCCGGGGCTGGGGTTGAACATGCTGCAGTTGGAACCCATTTCGCGGGCTTCGGCAGAGCAGCGGGCGGGGCGGGCCGGACGGACCGCGCCTGGAGTGTGCTATCGACTGTGGGATGAAGTGACGCATCGCAGTCGGCCTGAACATCTTGAGCCCGAGATCTTACGTGTGGATTTGGCCAGCGCCGTACTGCAATTATTGAGCTGGGGTGAAGTGAATGCAGCAGCTTTCCCTTGGATCACTCCGCCACGCGAGTCCGCGGTGGCGCAATCGCTGCAGTTGCTCGAACGACTCGACGCCATCCGCGATCGTCGCTTGACTGAGTTAGGGGCAAAGTTGCTGGACTTACCCATCCATCCGCGCCTGGGGAGATTGTTGGTCGAAGGTCAGGTGTTGAAGATTCCACGCGCGGCTGCGTTGGCCGCGGCCATGCTGTCCGAGCGCGACGTTTTCGATCGTGCAAACCGGACGGGCGGCTCGCCGCAACCCCCGACCCGCATCGCACAGCGGCATGACTGCGACGTGACCCAACGACTGGAGACGTTGGTTGCATTTTATCAGCGCCGCCAGTTGGCCCAATCATCGTATTCGGTGCGGCCGGGCGCCGCCCATCAAGTTGCGCGGGTGGCTGAGCAACTGCAGCGTCAGGCGGCGCAAACGATTGGCTCACCAGCGGCAAGCGCGGATGCGGACGCTCCCTTGACCGATCAACTCCAGATGGCCTTGCTGGCCGCGTTTCCGGATCGGCTGGCGCGGCGACGTGCACCGCATGATCCACGTGGGCTGATGGTTGGTGGTCGTGGAGTTAAATTAGATGCGGGTTCGGGAATTCGCGACGCAGAGTTATTTTTGTGCGTCGATCTGGATGCGGGTGCAAGTGAAGCGAATGTTCGGCAAGCGTCAAGTGTTGAGCCGGAATGGTTACCCTTTGAGCATTTACAGCAGCGTGACGATCGCTTTATGCATCCCACACAGGGAACCGTAGTTACGCGACGACGTACCTATTGGCTCGACTTGGCGATCGAGGAAACACCCATCACCACTCCGCTCGACGAGGCTACGGCGGAATTGTTGGCAGTGGCCGCCATTGCGCAGTGGCACCGCGTAATGCCTACCGCTGACAAAGGACTTAACAGTTGGCTAAGTCGAGTCCATTGGTTGGCGCAGGCGGTACCCGACAGTGGCCTGCCCGATCTGACTCCCGTGGGTTTGCTACCCCACTTGAAACAATGGTGTTATGGCCTGCGTA
>JBBQRC010000071.1:0-11573 GCA_038215215.1 Pirellulales bacterium | reverse complement strand
GCGGCCAGCAGAGGCAGCGCTGCCCCGACAGTAAATGTGCCGGCAGAGGCAAACGCGGCTTGCACCGGACGTGCGGCCGTAGTTTCTGAGATTCCCAATTCATCGCGGGCGTGTGCGCCGAGCGCATCATGTCGTGTTAGTTGTTCAGCAACTTGCCGTGCAAGCGATTCGTCCAAGCCACGGGCGACGTAAATTCCGATGAGTTCTGTCAGTTCGGAATCGCCATCCGCTGCAAGTTCTTTCCGCTCGCGGCCAAGGTCTGCGGCTTCCGTGTCGGCTTGAGAACTAACAGAAACATACTCGCCCGCCGCCATTGACATTGCGCCAGCCACCAATCCGGCGACTCCCGCGACCATGATACTTGCGTGGGTGGCATCAGCCGCAGCCACACCCACGACCAAACTCGCGGTTGAGACGATGCCATCGTTGGCGCCCAACACGGCAGCGCGGAGCCAGCCAATGCGTTCGGTACGATGTTGCTCTCTGTGGGGGTGCACAGGATTCTTTCGGTTCAAGCTAGGGTCTGTGTTCACGGTTGTCCATAAGTCTCTCGATGTGGTGCCACGCCATTATAACGTTGCCGCATTGACAATTTGGCCCCTTTCAAAAACGGACGTCCGCCGTTTGCGCATCCGGCTCCTGACTACCTCGTGCTATCTGACTAAATTGACTCGCCCGCAACTCTGGTGCGACACCTTGCCCCACTGAGTCGGCTGAATGAAATCGGCGGACGATAGATTATTCTGGAACTCGGCGTGACGAACGGACGCGGTCAACTGTTCAGGGCCTGCCAAGGGATTGCAAAGTTCGCTATAATTGTCTCGTAATTAGCTGCCGAATGGGCCGCGTATTTTCTCTTTTTGGACGATCTTTGCACCGCTATGAGCGACACAACTAGTAGCTTTTTTGGCAGGCACGAATTTCTTATCCGACGCCTGCATTCGCTAAGCGGCTTGGTTCCGGTTGGGGCCTATATGACCGTGCACTTGCTGGTCAACGCCTCGCTGCTCAACGGCGCCGGAGCCTTTCAGAGTAATGTCAATCAGATTCACTCTTTGGGTGCGATTCTACCGCTGGTGGAGTGGCTGTTTATCTTCTTGCCAATTATTTTCCATGCCGCTGTTGGCGTCTGGATCATTAACACTGGCAAGGGAAATGCAGATAAGTACCGTTACGTGAGCAACGTGCGTTATTCGCTTCAGCGTTGGACGGGGGTCATTGCGATCTTCTTCATCTTCTTTCACGTATTTCATCTACACGGTTGGTTTCATAACGAAGCCTGGCTGAAGAATGTGGCCGAACCGTTGGGCATGGCCAACTTTAGAGCCTATAACGCCGCCAGTACTCTAGCGATGGCAATGGGTGGCTTCTTATGGCCAATCTTTTATGTGATCGGTATTTTGGCCTGTGTGTTCCACTTGGCGAATGGCGTGTGGACGATGGGCATCACTTGGGGTGTTTGGATTAGCCCCAGGGCGCAGCGCAACGCGACGATTGTCTGCGCGGCGGGTGGCGTTTTGTTAGCTGCAGTGGGACTCAGTTCTTTGCTGGCGATCAAGACGCTGGATGTGGTGCGGGCCGAGGAAATCGAAGACGCGATGTATGAAGTTCGCGTCGCCACTGGCGAGATCGTGCCCAATGAGCACAAGCGTTCCGAACACTCCCAACCGGAGGTCGTGGAAGTGGAAACAGTAGAAATAATCGAAGTCGAATCCAAGTAGTTGCGCCGCGGCGGCACTCGGCGGTTAACCTTGCGGAGGTTGACAACGGAGTGCTTCGTTGAGCTCACGAACGGATAGATGAATCACGGTAGATGCGACTGTACTTTTGATAGCAAGCGGGAAGTAAACAGCGATGACAGGTCAGCGTGTCGTAGTAGTGGGTGGTGGTTTGGCAGGATTGGCTGCCACCATGAAATTGGCAGAACTTGGAATTCCGGTCGATCTGATTAGTTTGACGCCGGTTAAACGCTCTCATAGCGTGTGCGCCCAAGGGGGTATCAACAGTTGCAACGATCAAACGCGGCAATTGGGGGATTCCGAGTGGAAACACTTTGATGATACCGTCTACGGTGGCGACTTCTTGCAGCACCAACCGCCGGTCAAGGAGATGTCCTACTGGGCTCCGAAAGTCATTGATTTGATGGACCGCCTGGGAGTGACCTTCAACCGCACGCCGGAAGGCTACATTGATCGTCGGCGCTTCGGTGGCACGTTGTACAAGCGAACGGCGTTTGCGGGAGCCACCACCGGCCAGCAACTCCTATATGCTTTGGATGAGCAAGTCCGCCGCTGGGAAGCTGAAGGTTTGGTGCGGAAGTTTGAATTCTGGGACTTCGCCGGACCAGTACTCGACGACGCCGGCCGTTGCGTGGGGGTAGTTGCTCAAGACATGGTGTCGATGCAGATGCGGGCCTTTCCTGCCGATGCAACCGTTGTGGCCACCGGCGGATGCGGTTTGATTTACGGGCGCTCGACCATGTCGGTTTTCTGTACGGGCAGTGCTGCGAGCCGCTGTTTCCAGGCCGGGGTGAAGTACGGTAACGCAGAATTCATTCAGGTGCATCCCACAGCCATTCCCGGTGCCGACAAGCTACGATTGATGAGTGAGTCGGCCCGCGGTGAGGGTGGTCGGGTGTGGGTGCCACGTAAGGCGCACGATCCACGCACGCCACGCGAGATTCCGGAGAATGATCGTTACTATTTCCTCGAAGAGCGCTATCCAAAGTACGGAAACTTAGTGCCACGTGACATTGCGACCCGAGAGATTTTCAATATCTGCGTGAACGAAGGGCTAAGCGTGGAAGCGGGTCGGATGTGCGTCTATCTCGATCTCACACATATTTCGCGCAGTGAATTGGATCGCAAACTGGGCGGGATTCTCGACATCTACGAAAAGTTTCAGGGTGTAGATCCTCACGAAGTGCCGATGAAAATTTTCCCAGCGGTTCACTACTCAATGGGTGGTCTATGGGCTGGCTATGCGAAGAGCGGTGATGGAGGGCTAATTCCCGCCGACCCGCGCAACCAGATGACCAACGTGCCAGGTTTGTATGCGATTGGGGAATGCGACTACCAATACCATGGAGCCAACCGCCTAGGCGCCAACTCGCTCTTAAGTTGCATTTTTAGCGGACTGTTCACTGCTCCGGGCATTCAGACCCATCTCAACAGTTTGAAGAAATCGGCCGCGGATTTGCCTGCAAGTTTGTACCAGGCGGCTGTAGCGAAGCAGGAAGATCGTCAACGTGAGTTGATCAACAGTACCGGCGGCGAGAATCCTTATCACTTGCATGAGCAGCTCGGAGACGTGATGACTCGGGCCGCCACGGTGGTTCGCACCAATGAACAGCTTGACGAGGCCTACGCAACCGTGTCTGAACTTCACCAACGTGCGTTGGCGTGTTCTTTGAGTGACACTGGCAGTTGGACCAATCAGAACTTGATTTTCACCAAGGCGCTGCAGGATATGTTCCCGGTCGCCAAGGCGATCTTGAAGGGGGCTCGGCAGCGTGATGAATGTCGTGGGGCGCACTTCAAACCGAATTTCTCGATGCCGAGTCTGAAAGAGGAGGAGCCTACGGCGCGGCGCGAGGAAGCCGAACAGTGGTGCGATCGCCTTGAGGAAAACAACCGACGGTTCCTGAAATCATCGATTGCCACGCTTGAGGGTGAGCACCCTAAAATCACCTATGAAGACGTCGACACATCGAGCATACCGCCACGACCGCGGTTGTACGGTTTAGTGGGGGCCGATGAGATCGAAAAGGTTTGGAAAGAGCGTACGGCCAAGAAGGCAAAACCGGCAGCCGAACCCGCCGCCATCACTTAATCGGTCGCGGTTATAAGCGGCGATCGGTCGGACGTGGCTGAACACTCACAGTCAAGAATCCATAGATTCACTCGGAATATAAATATGATTTCACCGGTACCTGTTGAAGAGCAAGCTGTATCCAGTCGCAAGCCAGAAAAGGTCAATGTCCGCGTTCTGAGGCAAGACGGACCGGGGCAGCCCTCCTACTGGGAACGACATCAGGTTGCTTACGAAGAGAACATGAATGTCATCAGCGTGCTGCAACGCATCGCGGCTCAGGCGGCGACCGCGGACGGACAGAAAGTTTCTCCGGTTGCTTGGGATTGTGGTTGTCTGGAAGAAGTCTGCGGTTCCTGCACAATGGTCATTAATGGCAAGGTGCGGCAAAGTTGTTCGGCGCTCGTCGACCGTCTACTTGAGGACAATAGTGACGAGATCGAATTGCGTCCCATGTCGAAGTACCCGGTAGTGCGCGATCTGATGGTGGATCGGTCGCGATTGTTTCACGCACTGGAACGGGTCAAAGCTTGGGTGCCGGTGGACACTTATTACGATATGGGATCGGGACCGCGGATTTCGCGGCAACAGCAGGAGCAAAACTATCCGTTGAGCGAATGCATGAGCTGCGGCTGCTGTATGGAGGCCTGTCCACAGTACTTGAAGGTCGAAGTGCAACGCCGTCCCGGGGAGACGGATGAGCAGTTTGTCGAGCGCAAGGAGGCAGCCTACGACAAATCCTTCATCGGAGCCGCTCCCATCAGCCAAGCCATGCTGTTCAACTCGCATCCCATTGGCGGCAATTTGGCTGACGAACGCTTAGAGGCGTTGATGAGCGAGGGTGGCCTGCAGGACTGCGGCAACGCACAAAACTGCGTGACGGTGTGTCCGAAGAAAATTCCTCTGACGACATCGATCGCACGCGCCGGTCGGGCCGTCACGATTTACTCGCTCAAGCGGATCTTCGACCGCTAAACAGACTGGCGCTTGGTGGCTCAACCCGCTTGCGCTAAACGATGTTTGGCTTCGTAAGCGGCAAGACCTTCAGCAATTTCTTCCTCGGTCACTCCGTAGCTCCTGAGTAACTGAAGCATGACCGTGCCCAACCGGACTGGGACGGCTAGTTTTGCTTGGGTGACGGGCTGCAACAGGTCGCTGGGAGCGCTATAATTTCTCGCGCCCGAAGTGCGTGCAGACAATCTGTCCACGTGCTTCTTTGGTCCGAGTGTGCTGGGAGTGACGAATCGGACGGCGGCCGGTGCAGCAGCCGGTGCGGCGACATCCTCGGAGTAAAAGTCGCTGACGTCTGCTCCTTCGTTTTCAACCCACGAGAAGAATAGTTGAGATTCGGTAACTGGTGATTCGAAAGTTGCGATCGACATGCTAAGTTGGCGGCAGCCACTCCTCGATAATTGTGTTGCGGTCTTCCTCAACGAGTTCAACTACAACCAATCTTCGACTCACGTGTGACACCTTCGGTCACGGCGACAAAAAAATTTGGGATTCTTCGCCGCCACGGTGACGGGGGAAGTGAATTGCATGCATGCTGCCGAACCACTGCCGATCTTGATGCTGCCAGGAATTGCTGCGGATCACCGACTTTTTGCGGCTCAGCGCCGCGAATTCCCACAAATGCAAGTACCAACTTGGCCAGAGATGACGGCGCTGGACCTGGACATGGCCCAGTACGCGCGCCGCTGTGCCGATGAGTGGATTTTCGGCCAGACACCTTGTTTTAGTATCGATCAGCCTTACTTCCTCGGTGGCATGAGCATGGGAGGTGCCGTGGCCATCGAGTTAGCGTGGCATTTGGAATCGCTCGGTAAAGCCCCGGAAGGAGTGCTGCTATTGGGTGGTTGCCGTGGTTGCGATGCCGTTCCTCACTGGTACACGCGCTGGTATCAGTGGTCCCAACGCTTGCCGCATTGGTTGGCAAGCAAGCTCTTCCATCATCGACAGGTGATCCATTCGACGCGCTGCGAGCATGCGGACCCGCGGACCACCCAGCAGGTGGCGTCGATGCTGCGGGGGACCGAGTGGAATCAACTTAGGGGTTCAGTGCGTGTGCTGATCGATTGGCGCCGAGACTCGGTAGATCTCTCTCGCGCCCCATTCCCCATTCATCAGTTGCATGGAAGATTGGACGCTCTGATTCCACCGCCGTCCGCCAAGGATGCCACGCTGTTACTAAATGCCGGCCATTGGATGTGCATGACGCATCCCGCGGCGGTCAACAATTGGCTGGCCGCCATCCTGGCGGATGCCAGGATACGCTTGCTTCGTCCGGGTAAACGCAGATGAATTTTAAAGAGTGGGTTGGTTCTCGATGGCTGCGACAAACGATTTACGGTTCAAGAAGTACAGCGCGCAGATGGGGTAGATGCCACCGAAACAACTGCCGAGGATGCCACCCACAGCTCCACCAATAGCACCGCCAACTTGGGCTGGGTCCGCATCTCCACTATTAGCCGCTTGGATGGCTGGGAGCACGGCGTAGACGAGGTTGAAGACAAAGCCGATGATCAACAGAACCAAGCTGGCGATAGAATAGATATTGGCTAATTTGCGACCCCAGGGGCGAAACTGGATCAGTCCTACGCCACTGATAATGGCGACGATCGCAAAGATCGAACCCAAAACCAATTGCATCGATAGGAAGCCAAAATAGACAGGGTCATTAAACTGCTGCATTTGATCCATCATCTGCTGATCCAACTGGCCGGAGCCAACGGCAATCAGCATGCCACCAGAAATCAGACTGCCACAGATTCCCATGATGCCAAACACGATATTCAGAATCCCAAAGATCATCGCGGTTGCTGGCCGCTGGGCCGGTGGCATGGGAAAGCCTTCAGGTGCTCCCGCCGTTCGCGGTGCATAGGGATTGAGGTCGTCCGACATGGGCTAACTTTCTAAGCTGAAGATGATTCAAAACATCGCTAGATGCCCACTTGGGTTTCGCAGTGGGAATCTGACTCCGTGTGGCCTCCCAGCATAGTATTTTATAGAACGGCTCGCTAGCGAGGGATGCTGTCCGCGCACACGCACGCAGTGAGCACGATATGATGGGTACAAAACAGGCAAACCCATCACTGACACGTTCATGCAGTGACATGAGAGGAACGTAAGTTGAGACATAAAGTACGGCGCAGGATTGGCATTCTGACTGGTGGAGGTGACTGTCCGGGCCTGAATGCGGTCATTCGCGCCAGCGTGAAGACGGCCGTTCATCTGGGCTACGACATGTTGGGAATCCAACGTGGTTTTGAGGGCTTGGTGGAACCCGTCGCAATCATGCCGCTCAATCTGGAGAACACGTCGAACATCCTCGATCGCGGTGGTACGATTCTTGGCTCAACCAACAAAGGCCGGTTTACGGCCAAGGTGGGTAGCGACCAAACGCTGGCCATCGATAGCGAGTTGATCGCCCAAGCCCGACATAATCTGGAAGTACGTCACATTGATGGCCTGATCTGTATCGGTGGAGATGGCTCGCTGACGATCGCCCAGCAGTTATTTGAGCATGGCATTCCAGTGATTGGCGTACCCAAAACCATCGACAACGACTTGGGCTGCACCGCGTTTACCTTTGGTTTTGATAGTGCTGTCGCGTGTGCGGCGGAGGCCCTGGACCGCTTGCATACGACCGCCGCCAGTCATGAACGCGTGATGGTCTTGGAAGTCATGGGACGCCATGCGGGCTGGATCGCTTTACACGCCGGGATTGCGGGTGGCGGCGACGTCATACTCATTCCCGAAATTCCGTGGACATTCGAGAACGTTTGCGCGAAAATCGTGCAGCGAAAAATGATGGGTAAACGATTTACGTTAATCGTGGTGGCTGAAGGGGCGGCGCTCCCGGACGGTGGTTTGGTAACACTTGAGTCGACAAGTGCAGAACACCAAACTCGGTTGGGTGGTATTGGGCAGGTGGTGGCCAGCGAAATTCAAAGACGTTTGCAGACAGAAACGCGGTGCGTCGTGTTGGGGCATCTACAGCGCGGTGGAGCGCCCACCTACTTTGATCGTTGCCTGGCGACACAATATGGCGCCCATGCGGTGCGGCTGATCGAAGAGCATCGCTTTGGTGAAATGGTTTGTTATGACCCTCCCAATATCACAAGCATCCCCATTACCGAAGCGATTCGTAGGATATCGACTGTCGACCCATGCGGCTCAACGGTGCAAGCAGCGCGCGGCTTAAATGTCAGTTTTGGTGATAGTGCCCAGTTCACGAATCCGTTTACCAATTCGCGCGTGCTGCAAGCGACCATGGTCGAAAAATTCAATGCTTCTTCCCCAGAGACGATTCAGTTCGACGACGAGATGGATTAACCTTCCAGGTCCCTCAACCAGGCCTGCGCGTCGGCATCGCTGGGCATGCGCCAATCACCGCGTGGGGAGAGGCTAACGCTACCCACTTTTGGTCCATCGGGGACGCAGGATCGTTTGAACTGGTTGGCAAAGAAGCGCTTCAAAAAGGTGTGTAGTGTCTGCCGAATCTCGTCTGCCGCGTAGGGCTTCGAAAACTGGGCCAAGTTGGACAGGTGCAAAATTTTGGCAGGCGTCATCCCAAATCGCAGGAAGTGGTAGAGGAAAAAGTCGTGCAGTTCGTATGCTCCGATACTACTTTCTGTTAACTGATGGATTTCACCTGCGTCGCCAGGTGGCAGCAACTCGGGTGAAATGGGTGTGTCGACAATTCCCAACAAGCACTCCTGAGTCTCTCCCGCGAATTCATATTCGGCCGCGTATTTGACCAGAAATTTGACCAGCGTTTTTGGGATCGAGCAGTTCACGTTGTACATCGACATGTGATCGCCGTTGTACGTGCTCCAACCCAAGGCCTGCTCCGATAAGTCGCCTGTGCCTAACACGAAGCCGCGACTCATCAGTAGCAGTGTCCGCACACGCGCCTGCACATTCTCAAACACCAAGTCGTGACGCTGATCCACGGGCACCTGCTGTAAGCGTTGGACGAATTCGGCCAGCTCCATGTCACGCGTATCAATACCAAACGGTTGATGGGAGAGACTTTTGAAAGTGTCCAAAGATAGCTGGCGAATGTCGATTTCATCCGCCTGGATATGGAGTAGCTTCATCAGTTGGCGCGCGGCTTTCAACGTACGTGAGGTGGTGCCAAAGCCCGGCATGGTGATGCCCGCAATCGGCGACGGAGACCAACCTCGGTATTCGCAAGTTTTTACCGCGACCAGAAGAGCGAGGGTGCTATCCAGTCCACCTGAGATGCCAATATTAAGAGCCAAATTGTTGGGCAGTTGCGAGATGCGCTTAGCCAAAGCAGCACATTGAATGCCGAATATTTCCGCACAGCGCGCGTGCAACTCATGATCTTCGCGAGGCACGAAGGGCCGCGCGGCTACCACCCGCCCTGAGCCGTCACAAGCGAGCGGCGAGGCGTAGGCAATGCGACGAACCTCTGTTTTCAGTCGCTTTGCCGCTTGCTGCCAGCTGGAGGCGACCTGACGGTCATGAGCCAGTTTCTGTAGGTCGACGTCCGCAGTAGCCTGCGAAGACTCGAGCCATAAACAGTGCTCATCACCAATTCTCTTGGAAGCGGACAACAGCGCACCGTTTTCCGCGATCAAACAGTGTCCGCCAAAAACAATGTCCGTCGTGGATTCGGTTGGGCCCGCACTGGCGTACGCATACGCGGCCAAACAGCGCCCTGACTGACTGCGCACTAGCAGCTCGCGATAATCGGCCTTGCCGATCACTTCATTGCTCGCCGACAAGTTCAACAACAAATTGGCACCCGCCGCAGCTTGCAAGCTGCTGGGCGGCACGGGCATCCATAGATCCTCGCAAATTTCGATGCCGACGGTCAATTCATCACAGGTGAACAGCAAGTCGATACCAAAGGGGACCTCACCAAGTTCCCCCAGATTTACGCTTTTCGTTTCGCTACCATCTGCGGCGCAAAACCAGCGGGCTTCGTAGAACTCTTGATAGTTCGGTAAATATTGCTTGGGCACGATACCCAATAGTTGACCACCGCTAATGGCCGCTGCCGTGTTGAACAACTGGCCTTGCACTCGCACTGGTAAGCCGACGACCACCAACTGCTGCGACGACTCGGTGGCGGCCACGACCTGCACGAGCCCAGCCAACGATTGGTCAAGCAACAACTGCTGAGCGAATAAATCGCCACATGAATAGCCACTCAGGGACAACTCGCCGAAGAGCACCACGTCGCTAGCGTGAAACTGCCGCAGCAGTCGGCAGGCTTCGGTAGCGTTCGCCCGCGGATTGGCAATGTGAGTCTGATGGCTGGCCGCCGTAACTCGCACAAATCCAAATGGATTCATCTCTTTTCTCCAGATCTAACATGATGCATCGTGCACTGCCATGTCGCCGCAGGTTCTGGCGGCAGCAACACCAGATTACTAACTCCCAGGATTTCCAACTACCTAGGTGCCTTACCAGAAATTCATTGACCACGGACCCGGACCACTTGCGCCTGGCGGAACCTCCACATAACCGTCGCTCTGAGCCAAGGAGACCAAATCACCCGAGCCAAGCGATGTCATCAGACTGACTTGGTGATGAGCGTCAGAGGCAACCAGCCGAAACCAGTACAACGGAAGTGTTTTTTCATCTGGATTCTGCACTATCGCCAGCCTGGCACCCGTTTCTGGTGTCATAACCCCGCCGAGCTTCCGCAAAAGTGGTAAGGCGACGACCCGCGAAACGACCGCTACGCTAACGGGGTTACCGGGTAGCCCCAACAGTAATTTGCCATTGAGGCTCGCTCCCAGAACTGGCTTTCCGGGGCGAATAGGGAGCCCGTGAAAAGCGACTTGACCTCCCAATTTCTCCACCGCTTCAGGAACATAATCGGCGTCTCCCATCGATACGCCCCCAGTCAACAGAATTGCATCGACAGTTGGCGCGTGCGCAGCAATGGCTGCCATGACTGATGCTAACGTGTCCCCCACGTGCTGGCGGCCTACAAACTCGATCCAAGGATGTAGCCTGAGCCAAGCTTCCAATAGCGGGCCATTCGAATCGCGGATTTGCCACGCTTCGACGGCACCACCCAGCTCAACCAACTCGTCACCTGTATTGAGCACCACCACACGGACCCGACGCCGCACACGCAAGTCGGCGGCGGCAAATGTGGCCACAGCGGCTACCGCCGTGGGCGTCAGCACTGTCCCTGCCGGCAAGATCACACTCCCTGCCTGGCAGTTTTCACCGCGACGTCGAATATTCTGACGCGCACTCAATACGCTGGCGGGAACTTGAACGTCAATTTCAGTGGGTGACTCGAGCGTATCTTCGCGACGCACGACACAGTCGGCTTCGGCGGGTACGGGTGCCCCAGTAAATATACGAATCGCTGCACCGGGGGGAAGCGATTGCGGGGGTGCACCGGCCGGGATCGTCCCCACCACGGGCAATACGCCAGCACCGAGATCCGTCAGTCGCACCGCGTATCCATCCATGGCGGACACGTCGAGAGCCGGAGAGTCGCGATCGGCTAGTAAATCCTCCGCCAGTACTCGTCCAAAGGCGCGTTTCGTGGCGAGAATTTCCGAGTCTGCACAGGGTAACTCCTGAGCCAATTTCGCGATGGCGGTGCGGACGGGATCCAGTTGCGGTAAGGGTTCAATGACGGTGGCTCCATGAATCAACGACTAACGACAGCAGATTTGGTTTAAAGGGGTCAGGAGTCAATGGCACGGGGTTAAGCGGATCTCGCTCCCTCTCCCCTGGTATTTCCGGGGGAGAGGGGTGGG
>JBBQRC010000070.1:0-11688 GCA_038215215.1 Pirellulales bacterium | reverse complement strand
TTATCCACGTTCCGCGCGCCCGTATCCACTTCGGTGCAACGCGCTGCAATCGCATCGACCACCTTGTCCGTATATTCGAGTTTGGCTCCATAGTTTTCCATCACGCGCCGAACCACCTTGCCTAGCTTGAGACGAATAATCCGTCGCATGATCTCATCGCTGAGCGGGAAATAGGGGATGGTGGTGACGCGTCCAAGAAATGCAGGCTTGAAGGTTTTCAGCAGTTCTGGATGCAAGGCTTCGGCCAAAGCCTCGGGTGAGGGTATCGTATCAGGCTCGGCACAGAGACTCTTGATTAGGTCGGTGCCGGCATTAGAGGTCATAATGATAACGGTGTTTTTGAAGTCGATGTCGCGTCCCTCACCATCGCGCATGTGCCCTTTGTCAAATACTTGGTAAAAGACATCCTGGACGCCGGGGTGTGCCTTTTCCATTTCGTCCAACAGCAACACACTGTAGGGCTTGCGGCGTACAGCCTCCGTCAAAATGCCCCCTTCACCGTAGCCGACATAACCTGGAGGCGAGCCCATTAACAACGAGACTTTGTGCTCTTCCTTAAACTCCGACATGTTAATGACCGTAACGTTCTGTTCACCGCCATACAGCAGGTCCGCCAAGGTCAAGGCGGTCTCGGTTTTGCCGACGCCACTGGTACCGGCGAGCAAGAAAATACCGATGGGGCGACTAGGATCGGTGAGTTTGGCGCGTGAGGTTTGGATACTCTCAGCAATTTGCTCCATGGCGTGGGATTGGCCGACAACCGACTCCTCGAGCTTAGCTTTTAGATTCAAGATGGTGCGAATTTCGTTGGCAACCATACGTCCCACGGGGATTCCCGTCCACGAGGCGACCGTGGCCGCAACCGAACTGCCATCGCAACAGGCAAATACCAACGGTGTCTCTCCTTGGATGCTCTTCAGCTCATTTTCGAGTCCGAGCACCTGCTGTTTGATTTCGTCTGCGGACGGTTGGGTTGGAGTTGCAGTGGAGCCCGCTGCGGCCCCTTCTACACTGGCAGACATGCTCTTCGTCAGCGCCACACGAAGATCGTTGATGCGACTAACCAAGTTGAGCTCCGTTTGCCAACGAGACTCTAAGGCCTCCTTTTCTTTAGTCACCTCTTCGCTGTTGCTACGTAGCTCAGCGATCTTGGCAGAATGATCAGCGCCCGCTTGAGTTTCTCGCTCGAGAATGTTGATGAGCGTTTCGAGTTGCGCCAGGCGGCGGTGACACGACTCAACTTCGGGTGGGGTCGAGTTTTGGCTCAACCCAATACGGGCGCAGGTCGTATCCAACAAGCTCACCGCTTTGTCGGGAAGTTGGCGGCCACTGATATAACGATTCGATAGCTTGACTGAGTCTTCAACAGCCTCGCTCAATATGCGGACTTTGTGATGCGTCTCTAAAGTTTTCACCAAACCGCGAAGCATATCAATGGCTGAACTCACGGTAGGCTCCAGCACATTGACGACTTGAAATCGCCGAGCCAAGGCCGCGTCTCGTTCAAAATACTTCTTGTATTCGGCCCACGTGGTAGCGGCAATCGTCCGCAATTCCCCTCGCGCGAGCGCTGGTTTGAGCAAATTGGCCGCATCACCTTGACCAGCCTGTCCCCCAGCACCAATTAGCGTGTGTGCCTCGTCTATAAACAGAATAATGGGTGTCGCGGAAGACTTGACTTCCTCGATGACTGATTTGAGTCGATTCTCGAACTCACCCTTGACGCCTGCGCCAGCTTGCAGCAAGGCAAGGTCGAGGACGCGAATCGCCACGTTCTGCAGGGCAGGGGGGACATCCCCGTGGGCGATCCTCATGGCGAAACCTTCGGCCACTGCAGTCTTTCCCACCCCCGCTTCGCCGGTCAGAATGGGATTATTCTGCCGACGTCGGCAGAGGATATCGATGACCTGGCGAATCTCGTTGTCGCGTCCCAGGACTGGATCGATTTCACCTCGCTTGGCCCGATCTGTTAAATCGATCGTGAACTGGTCTAGCGAAGGCGTCTTCGTAGGGCCAGTTCTTTTTCCGCCCGTCGTGGTTGCACTATCCCCTCCGAGTTTCGTAGCCGCACTTTCGCTGGAGTCGGTACAGATGTCAGTCAACGATTTCTTGAGCGACTCGTAAGAGATCTTTTCCAGCTCTGCGCTGCACGTTAGGGCTGCTCGCGCTAAGCCCTCAGAGCCGACCATCGCCAGGATCAGGTATCCGCTACGGATGGTTGCATCACCGAACTCGACTGAAGCGATCAACCAAGCCTCACGAATCAAATCGACCACACTTTGACTGAGCGCGGGGGGCTTGCCATTGCCCGTCTTGAAGCGGTCAAGAGTCTTCTGGAGGTCCGCCAAAAACTTGGAGATATTTAAGTCATACTCGCGAGCGATGGCCTCGAAATCTGCATCTGTGCGTTCGCTCAGTTTTGAAAGCCAATGCTCTATCTCTACATTGAAATTAGTACGTGACAGGCATAAACCGGCGGCACTCTCCAGCGATTGCCGGCAGACCGGATTGAGCTTCGACACAAGTGATTTAAGATTGAGCGACGCCATGATGCAACTCCGCAAACGGTTGAAGAAACTCTGCCCGCAGGCAGTGACTGAATTTCATGTAACAAGGACTAAAATCTCTAACTCAGGCTGCGTGAGAAATTCTGTTTTCTAGTGGCAACCCGCTCTGTACAAAAACCGCATCCGATTTATTTTCGCGTGGTTGTTCCGCAAACAACCAAGTATTAAAGCCCAACATCGACTGCTCACCCAATTGGATCGCGGGCACCTCATCAGCCAAGAGTTCTAACTGGATATCGAAATCAAATTGGTTGCCTGCATACAACTGAGTGAACTGCGCCACCTCAACAAGCTGCCGCGTCCCAGGTAGAAATGACGCGAATTGCTGCTTGGTAAGTGGCCCAAGCTTGATCCTAAATTTGCCAGACACATCCCAAACGCGTTCTCCTAAAATGAACTCCGCTCCAAGGGCACAATTCTGACCAAGCATCTTACCAGACGGCATCTGCGATTTATTCTCCTTCGAGAGAAACCGCCACTCACCCACAAACTGCTCAACCGCGACTGCCAATTCAAGGTAGCTCTGTAGCATCCGTTGCAGCGATACCGGATTCTTCGGATGCATGCCGAGCAACCCACCGAATTCGATGGCCAATTCGTCCGCGATCTCCAAGCGACGCCGTAATCCTGCCGTACCCATACCTGCCAAAGAGTACAGCGCGCGCGTCACCACATTCTCCGTTTCCGATGGGCGCGCGTAGGTTGCCTCGAAGGCAAAGGGAACTCGGTACTTAGTTGAGGCTCGGTAAAAATGCGAAAGTAGTCGATGGTTAAAGAGATCAAGAAAATCCCGTTCTGGGTTTTTCTTATTGCCCGCATCGATAATACGCTGTGTGTCATGATGCGGCAGCACGCCACTGGGACCAAACAAGCCCATGAAAGTTACGGTCAGCTTTGGTGGGCTGACGGTTGCGTCCCCCGCAGCGTCTGGCAGGCTCAGTCTGGCGACTTCTGAAGGTGGAAAACACCTGGAAGCGAGCGCGCTGAACCGAACACTTTCTTCTCTTGGCAAGGCATCAAATCCGACGCTCTGACAGCCTCGACCTTGCTGCGTGCAAATCTGCTCCAACAACCGACAGGCTTGGACGAAAGAAAATCGAAAAGGTTGCGATTGCAACTGCTGCTTTACAGAATTTTTTGCAGACCGGCGCGAGCTGGCCATCGATGCATTACTCCTTGTCGTCGATTTGAAATTGCCACAGTTTGGGTGAACGAATTGAAATTGCAGTACAAAGAGAAAAACCGATCGAGGACGCTGGCAAACAAAAATAAATTTCCCGCCGAGTATTTTGATTCGTCAAATTCAACTTTGACCTGTAGGCCACGACACATAGCCCCTGAATAATCACCGGGTACACGACCCAAAATAGGCAGACTACTGATATTCAACAAACCGGCAACTGAGTTGGTGGTCGTTTCATCCCCGCAGAAATCGTACAAGCTCAAGAGTTCTCGCAGCGCCGTAGCGCCCTGGGCATCGTCCACCAAGGAGAGATGGTTCAGGGCAAAGTGCGAGACGATACGCCAGCGCAGTCCTTGGCCCAATGGCGGGCGCATGGGATTGGTTGGCTTAGTCAAACAATTTACTTTTTCGATGACCCCCCCACCGTCCAGTTGCAGTCGAGGTTGCCCAGCACCAAATGGCATACGGGAAGGCAAGTTTCGATTCGTACAAAGCGTTTCGATGTCCAGCGTCCAATTGCCCGGCGCAAGCGGGTCAAAATCGAGATCCACAAAGGCGATATCCAACTCCGTACCGCGCGCCAACTCGTTCTCGCTTTCGAATTCCCGCCGACTGGCATGCCAAAATCTGCGGTTGTCTCGCTGGCTGGCATGTCGAAACGAATAGAACGGCTGGTACTCGAAAGCTTCGCCACTAAGCGACAGACCGGTTACCGACTCAATCGAATAAACCTCATGTGCCAACGGTCGTCGCGCATCTGGCACAACCGTGTAGCTCGCATCAAAATGCGTCAAGCGAATCGGTTCGGCCCGCTTCGAAAACAAATTAACGATTGGAGTACAGCCCAACTGCAACGCATCCGCATTGAATTGCGGCTCCAGATCCTGCCAACGCTTGTTCAAGTAAAAATACAATTCAACCTGAGAGCTTGGCTGGCTCTTCAGCACCGCATCTAATTGCAAGTCAAAAAAGAGGAACTTCTCGGGAAACGAAAAGTACTCCGACAGCAGACGATAGCCGACGAATGACTGCGGCGGATAGTCAACCACCCCCTCATCAACCTCAAAGCCGACCTGCTTGATCGCATTGCTAGGCAGCAGGCGGACATGGGGATCTTTGGCCGACGTACCAATCGCCACACCTATAACACTGTTGAAAATCAATTCGTAGAGTTGGAAAGAGAAGGGGGGAGCAAGCTTGATGAAAAAACGGAGGGACTGCGCACTAAAGGCGGAGAACTTTGCCTCGGAGCTAAAGGTTTCTAAGGTCAGCTTGAGCATTCCCAGCGCTTGCGTCGGCAGCGAAAAACTGGGCGCTTCAAATGGGACACCACGTAAACTGGCAGCTTTGATTCTGAAGGGCCAACAAGTCACCGGGTAACAACTGCGAAACTGGCAGGGTTCACCATCAATGGCTTCCGATTCCACGGGCGCTTTGGCTGGAACTGTGTAACCGTCGAATTGCTCGGCCTGCGAGCCATCGAGTACGAATTGAGCCACACACAGTGAGGGTATAGGACGCTGGTAGTGAGGCAGCGTAATCTCGATTAGACTGCCGGCAATCTCTGGAAATTCGTCTTCGATCTTGAGCCGGGTGCGCGCGTTCAGATAAGCAAAAGCTTCAACCAGTCGCCCGACATAAGGATCGTTCTCACCCTCCGATCCGAGCCGTAGTTGTCCCGCAACCTCAGGGTGGGCTCGAGCGAATTCGTCGCCCTGCCTGCGAATGTATTGCAGTTCGCTGTTGTAGTATCTAAGAAGTTCGTCACTCATCGATGCGTATTAATTTCTATACGGTGCGAGGTAGGGTCGACCTGCGAATCAAAAACAATTTCTGCAGGATCAGGGCTGGCTCTCAAAAGGGCGTCAATTTTGAATCTCAACGTTCGGTCAAGCCGGTCGCGATTATCCAAGATCTTAACTTGAACCTTAATAAACCTCGGTTCGTGGATCAGGATCGCCTCTTGCACCATTTCGCGAAAAATTTCCCGGTCTCCTGGCGAAGACATGCTGACTCCCGCAAAGTCTGGTATGCCGTAGTTCACCAACGATCGCTCCAACTCTTCCAAGCTTGGGGGCCAGGAAGTAGCCCGCCAGCGCGTGTTCAGTAAATGCTCCAGGTCACGATGGACGCATTCAATCAATTGCTCAAGCGACTGCCTACCACTGAACCTGCCCTGATTTTGTGGACCGGTCAGCCGATCCAGCAGCGAAGCGCGTAAAGGTTCGTCATCCAAAGGGCGGGCCATGTGTTGATCCTAGACAAAAAGTCGATCCGTTACTGGTCACGACAACGGGTCAAAATTGACTGAGGTGAGCTCCATAATCCCCAGTTCGTTGTCACCGACCAAATAGGTCCGCTGCCCGCTCCCACGCACCGGCGCTCCCTGCTCCTCAATCCAATTGGTAGCCCGCCCCAGCAGCTCCTCGGTCGTGCAACTCGAATCTGTTTGCGCATAAATGGTAGGAATATAGACCACACCATCGGGACCATCAGCGACCGACATTTGGCACTGCCTCCAGCACAAATCGCGAGGTCGCGTAACCGCTTCGAATTCGAGGCTAGTGACTCGGCTCGCAGGGATCCAAAAGTACTTGCCAGTGCTTGTTAGTACCTCGATGATCGCCACGCACAGATCATCAAGATCTCGAAAGCCCGTAAACGCGTGGCCGTTACATTGTCCGGATCGCGTGGGCAAATTCTCCTCTAAGCGAGCTAACTCGTCCACCGCCTGTTGAGGTTGCCCCTCGCGCATGGCGGCCACCGCCTTGAGCGTCGCGAGACACGCTTCATCAGGCTCGCCGATAAATTCCGGAACGCGTCCCTGTCGCCAACATTCGCGCCGCGCGGTTTCGGCCCGAATGAGCTGGCGTAACAACGAAGACCTCACCGCCGCTTGGGGTTGCTGAATGATGATCGTCTCCGACTGTTTATCTGCCCGCTCCAGTTCGCCACGCAAACAAAACAGTTCAGCCAACATTTCGCGACCTCCAGTGTTGGTGGGCGCCCCACGCACAAACGCAGTGGCCGATTCAATCGCTTCGTCAAGTTTACCTTCGTTGATCAATTTAAGTGCTTGCATGTTGAACCTTCAATAACAGAGGTCAGCCCTCGCGTTTGCTCATGGTCGTTTGCAAGCGAATGGCGGCGGATAAATCGTCTAATTGGTAATGCGGCAAAAGGGAAAACGTACATTGGTAAGAACCGGACTTGCCCGGCTCGCGAGTGACAGAAATTTCGGCTTGACGCAGGGGCCGCCGCGCCTTTATTTCCGGACGCGCACGATCATCCGGAGTCACGTAGTTTTTTATCCAACGGTCGAGAATCGATTGCATTTCCTCTGCTTCGAGCGACGAACCCACGACGTCCCGCGCGATGACTTTGAGGTAATGCGCAAAACGGGAAACGCACAACATATACTGCAACATCGATGAAATGTTGGCATTTGCCGTGGCGACCGCGCTGTCGTAGGGCTTCGGTTCCTGCATGGATTGGCTACTATAATAGGCAGCGAATTCCGTGTCGTGACATTGGCAAATCGGCAAGAATCCTAATTTGGCCAGGGCCGACTCCTGCTGGTCGGTTACGATCAGATCAGTTGAGCATCGCCGCGCTACTCCAGCACGATCGGTTCCAAATGAAATCGAGGGCAAATTAGTTACCAATCCGCCACCATCGCGATTGCGTTCAACTCCACGCACATCGGCGAGCCAACCGCTGCTGGCGAAGGTTCGGATCAGCACTCCTGCCCACGCGTAAGCCGCGTTGCCCCACAGATAATTCCCCGAGTGCTCTGTAGCGGTATCCTCGGTGAAGTTAAAGCCCAACGTATCTTGTTGCTCGTACGGAGCCCGCATCAAAATACGCGGCATGGCGATGCCCACGAACCGCGCGTCGTCCTCTTTACGCAATGATCGCCATTTAACAAATTCGGGCAGTTGAAATCCACGACCTAGATCTTGGGTCTGCTGCAGTTCTTGAAAACTATCAACGCCAAACAGCGCCGGAGACGCTCCGCAAACGAAAGGACAAAAGGCTGCCGCCGCCACACCAGCCATATGCCCGAGAATTGCCACATCATCGTAAGGATGGGCAAGCGTGGGACGCGGGTGAATTTCGTAGTCGCCAATCATCACACCGAAAGGAATTCCACCCGGCGTGCCAAACTCGTCTTCATAGATTTTTCGAAAAATCTGACTGTTGTCGAAATCATTGGCGCGTTCGAAATCGCGATGCAATTCCTTCCAACTGATATTCAGAAAGCGGATCCGAATTTGACGGGTTCCTTCTCGCTGAACTGCCTCAACGAGCATCTCAAGCCCACGCCACGAAGCCTCCAAAGCCTGAAACTTTGGATGATGCAAAACCGAGTTAAGCTGCTCCTTGACCAAGCCGTCGATTTCCGCAATGTCTCGCGAAAGTCGATACGCAGCACTGCGTTTCCATTGAGCCAAACCCTGCTCAACTACCTGTGATTGGACGTCACCAAACCAAAATTTTAGCCCTTGCGCAATGGAAAGCTTGCCTGCGATGAAGTCAGTTAAGCCAGGCTTGGGTGACGCACGATCCTTTGCCTCGCGCGACTCCGAAGGAACCACGGTGAACTCAACAATCTGTTCCAGTACAGACCCTGCCCACGGCGATGAGACCTCATCTTCGCCCTCCACTTGATAAGTTGTGTACTGAATTCGTTCGGGCATGCTAGTCCTTGATAAAGCGGGCGCGGACATTTGCCGACGCCCAACAGATGCCTGAATTCCTCAGTAATTTCAACCCTCGCGATTATTAGGCCTGTTTCGGTAGTTTCGCCACCATGCGGACCGACGCATTCAACTCTTCCATTTGCAGCCACGGTCTGAGGTGTGCCACCGCGTTGTAAGATCCCGGCGCGCCAGGAATTGGCTTCACTTCAATGCGAGCTTCACGCAAGGGGAACTTGGCCTTGGATTGCTCCGAGGGCTTCTCATCTGCCGAGACATACGTCATGATCCACCGCTGCAACCAAGCCTGAACATCTTCCGCTTCCTTGAACGAACCAATGCCATCCCGAGCCATCACCTTGAGGAAGTGCGCAATTCGGGAACTCGCCATGATGTAAGGCAGTCTGGCGGAGATGGCTGCGTTCTCCGTGGCATTCGACAGATCGTAAATCTTTGGCTTCTGGCAAGTTTGCCCTCCGAAAAACACGGAGTAATCCGTATTTTTATAGTGCGAAAGCGGATAGAAGCCTAAATCGCTCAGCTCCTTTTCGCGACGATCCGTGATTGCGACTTCGGTCGGACACTTGATATCAGTATCTCCATCCGGGCTCTTAACGACGTGCGTGGGCAAGCCTTCTACCCGCCCACCACTGTTGGCACCTCGAATGGCAGTACAGAAACTCGTCTCAGCGAAAGCCGCGGTCATCGTGGCGGCCTGCACATAAGCAGTGCTCATCCAGCAATAGTTCTCGTGGGAAATTTCAATCGGCTCACCGTCCGGACCCGTCTCGACCTCTTCGAAGTCAAATTCCTCAACAGGTTTGGTTTTGGCGCCGTATGGTAAACGGGCCAAGGTGCGGGGCATGGTCATGACCACAAAGCGGGAGTCCTCGCTGTCTCGAAACGCCTTCCATTTGACATATTCCTTGGCATCAAACGAGCTCTTCAGATCGCGAATAGTGGGCAACTGCTCCCAAGATCCAAGCCCAAACAGCTTGGAGGAAGGCGTGGTAATGAAAGGCGCAAAAGAGGCGGCTGCGATACCCGACATCCCCGTCAGAACATCCATGTCACCCGGCGTTTTGTGGTCAAACTGGTAATCGCCTACGAGACAGCCGTAGGGTGTTCCACCAGGCATTCCAAACTCATTCTCGTAAATCGCTTTCCAGATGGCGCTCTGGTCAAATTCAGGCGCCCGCTCGAGCTCCTTCCCGAGATCCTTTTTCGAGCAATTCAGCATTCTGATCTTGAGCATTTCGCCCGTTTCGGACTTGTGCACCAAATAGTGCAGCCCGCGCCACGTCCCTTCGAGGGTTTGGAATTTCTCATTGTGCATGATCGCCGCCAACTGCTCCGATACGACGCGATCAATTTCCGCAATACCTTTGCGAATCGAGCTGATCACATTCCGGTCGTAACTGACCACCCCAGCGTTTGCTTCTTGTACCAGCGAACGAATCATCTCTTCAGCTTCCGAGCGACTCGTCTGCTTGGTTGCCGAGATGGCTTGATCGAGCAGGCTAGATGCCTCAGTTGTCGTCTGTTGCGCTGAAGCTTCTTTTTCTTGTTGAGTGCCCACGGAGACCTCCAAAATCGTTATGCCGTTGAATTGCCGAATGTGACCACACTTAGGATATTTGCGCGAATAAGACTACTTGGAACCCTCGCCCAGTTCATCTGTGATTTTCTTTAGAGCCGCTTGATCCGTTAGTACCTGATCGAGCAAACCCTCGAGATCCTCACTACGGTCAACCTTGGCCATCAAATCACGCAGACGCTCACGGGTAGCCAACAGTTTCTTCAACGGCTCGACTTGATTGGCAACCTTGGCCGGTTCGAAGTCATCCATCGAATCGAACTTGAGATTGACCTTCATCTCCTTACCCTCTTCATCAACCATCGTGTTGGGAACGCTCATCTCTAGCCCAACATTTAAACCATTCATCACTTGATTGAAGTTATCGCGATTGATCTCGGTGAACTTCCGCTTTGCCAGCGGTTCCAACTTCTTAGTAGGATCCCCTGAGAAGTCCCCCATCACGCCAACGATGAACGGAAGCTCTTGCTTTTGCATCGCACCTTCGGTTTCAACATCATAAGTGATGTGAACTCGGGGCTTGCGAACACGCTTCAACTTGTCTTGAGAACTAGCGGCCATATCTCACCCTTGGGTTGCAAAACTTGAGCTTGAATTGGAAGTCGATAAGCTAAATGAAGGAATTCACTTTTGACAGAAACTCCCTTGACGAGTTAGTTCCTGATTCTAACCACATTGCAATTCACTTTGCAACGTTTGTAGGAGTTTTATTTTCGCTTTCTCAATCTAAGCAACAATGGACTAAGTCGGAGTCAGTTATTTTGGGGATGGCAATCACTCATGCCGTTCCGGCGGAAATCCGATTAGCTTGCGGACAGATTCCATGGTCCCACCATCTTCAATGATCTCCGCCAACAACTCGGGGAGTGACATTCGTCCCCAACGAACCACCTTACGCAGAGCAAAATGTACCGGCGTGTGCGGCTCGGTGCGCTCAAAGTATTTCGCAATATCTTCAATAGCGCGAAATGCTGTTTCTCGCGTCATCTCTTGACGCACTGCAGGCTGACCCCCATGCACTTGCAATTGACCGCCCGCATTCCCCCCGCTCATTTCCTCCTCAGCACCCGCCAGACTGATCTCTCCGCCGCTTAACTCTATAATCGCGCGCCGGACCACTTCCAACTGCGCCTTCATCCCAACTATCCCAGTCGGTGAAGTCGGCTCACCATACTCATTCTCACGGCAGTTGGCACGTAAAAAGTCGTCTAACGCGTTGAGTGTGGCGATGCACGTATCCACCATGGTCAGATTTTCCGCGTAGAACTCCGGCGCTGTTAGTTCCGCGATCGACCTAAACTCGGCTATGTCAATCAAGTCAGCGCCATCCTCCGCGTCCGCTGGCCTGACGCTACCGGTAGACTCCTTCGCGCGCAGAAATTCAGCCGCCGTGTAACGCCGTGGCATCCGATCGTTCGGCTTCGTTCCTTCGACAATTACGGTTCCCAAAATGGATGGAAAGGAGGTATCTGTAACTAGTCCCGAGAAGGCATTGACGGTTGGTTCATGCCCATCATCTTCGTTCGCCGGCGGATGGATATTTTCCCAGTATCGATCGCACAGGCCTTGGCACAGCAGTAGTCCGTCACGTAAGCCGCGCAGGTTGTACTTCCGCAGCAGGCCTTCAGTTAACCACGAGGC
>JBBQRC010000069.1:0-11732 GCA_038215215.1 Pirellulales bacterium | reverse complement strand
CGATCCCAGCCGATCAACGCCGCCAAGCCGCGCAGTAAATCCACCGCCGTGATCATCGCCCCATTCAATCCAAACTTGCTGTGAAACGATTCTAGCGTGGGGCTACGACCTTGCCCCCAGAGCCAGACGTTGGTGGCCGCTCGCTTACCCAGTTTCTGTCGTGCTGAGTTCACCGGATGATTTTCGAAAAGCGACACACTCCGCTGCATCAAATCAGTGAGCAGGTCACTTCCGGGTCCGCGCGGAAATTCGTCTTCGACCGATAGGTCAGTCAAGTCGTGGGGTGCGCGGGTACGTGTATCGCCGCTGAATGGGGCGGGCTCACCCTCGCGACCACGATAGATCATCAAGTTTCGATAGCTCACTCCGGCCACAAACTCCAAGCGTGGGTCTGCGACTGCCGCGGCCAGTGACTTGAGTAGCACTTTGGCCTCGTCGGTAGAGATATGATCCGCCGTGAAGTCGACCATGATCTGATCGATAACGGAAACTAAATTGCAGCGCACTGCCCAATCGTTGGCCCCCAATTGGATTCCCTGAGCGGCCGCTTCGATGGGCGCGCGTCCCGTGAAAAACTTGTTGGGGTCGTATCCAAACAGGGTCATGTTGGCCACTTCGCTACCTGCCGGCAAATGAGCCGGCACATTATCCGTCTGAGCCACTCGACCCAAACTGGCCACGCGGTCCATGTTGGGAATCCTGGCCACCTGAAGCGGAGTTTTACCACCCAGCGCGTCCAGTGGGAAATCGGAGCAGCCGTCTGGGATGATGATTGCATATTTCATGGATCGATTGACCTTAAGTGGTGTGCGCCTTGATATCTTCCATCACTCGCATGCGGACCCCCGCGCCATTGACAACTGGAAGGCTGGTGATCTCCTCCACCGCTTTTCGGGCGGCACCTTCCGGGGCCTCGTGCGTCATGATGACCAACTGAACTTGTGGCGAATTGGCTGACGGATCGGGCTCGTGCTGGATCACTGAAGAAATGGAAATGCGATGCGCGCCCAGTACGGAGGTGATTTTCGCCAGACTGCCGGGTTCATCCGCCACGGTGAGACGCAAGTAGTAGCGACTCGGTAGGTCGTCGTCGGGCCGGATGGAAACTGGGGATTCGCGATTGCTCCACAACTCGAGCGTCCGGAAGGTGATTGGAGTGCGACCGACGGCAGTATCAATCATGTCGGCCACCACGGCCGAAGCAGTCGGCATCTGACCAGCCCCCTGCCCATGAAAAAAGATGTCCCCCACCGCATCGCCAACCACATTAATTGCGTTGTAGTTGCGTCGAACCTCGGCCAGCGGCCTGCCAGCTCGAATCAGTGTGGGTGACACGCTCAGCTCCAGCCCCGCCGTCCCCAAACGCGCCAGCGCGATGAGTTTAATTCGATAACCCAACTCAGCAGCAAATCGCATGTCCTGCAGATCCAACTGATCAATGCCTACACGAGGAATGTCTTGCCAGTGAATGCGAGCACCAAACGCCAAGTGGGCCAAGATCGCGAGCTTCTGAGCCGCATCGGTCCCGTCGACATCCATCGTTGGGTCAGCTTCGGCGTAACCCAACCGCTGAGCCTCCTTGAGAGCCCGTGCATAATCCCAGCCCTGGTCGTCCATTTGCGAGAGTATAAAGTTGCTCGTGCCGTTCAATATTCCTTGAATGGAAGTGATTTGATTGGCCGAAAAGCATTGGCTGATATTGCTGATAATCGGAATGCCTCCCGCCACAGCCGCTTCGAATGCAATACAGCGGCCAAGTTGGCGAGCCCGATCGAAGAGTTCCGGACCATGCTCGGCTAATAGCGCCTTGTTGGCGGTCACGACGTCTTTGCCCGAGTCCAGTAACTTGAGCATGACTGTGCGTGCCGGCTCCAGCCCGCCCATCAACAGTGCCACCACTTCGATTTCGGGATCTTCCAGCACGTCCTCGAGCCGGTCGGTTAAAATCCCGGCTGGCACGTCGAACAGTCGCGGCTTGCGGAGATCTTGAACTACTCCCTTCTCCAGCCACAGCGTTCGCCCAGCATGCCTGGCCGTCCGATCGCCGTGGTCCAGCAGGAGTTTGGCGACACCGCTACCCACGGTCCCCAGTCCGACGATAGCTACTTTTGTCTTTTGCATAGATCCGTCCGAACCATCCTGCTAGGTGAATTAAACTCGCGCCGGGCACATTCTATGCACTTCGCATCTTCCTTCAAAGGGAGCTAGCGGCGCCGGATGTCGCACTGAACCGCGCGCGGCTAGGCAAACTCGCCAGCGGCTTTGTTTGCCCTTAGGCGGTTGACACCCGGTTGGCCTTGTTCGCGGGATGCCCGCGCCGCATAACGGTTTCTGATATTCTGTACCCGAATCCGTTTTGTACAAGAATCTGCCAGCGCCTGGTCCAAATGCTACCCGACGCCCCCAAACACACTCAATTACGGAGGAATGCATGACGATTCTCGCTCGCATCCACGGCCCCCTTTGCATTTCAATTTACTTGCTTGCCAATCTGCTGGTTTACCCATCGTTGCGGGCGCAAGATAAACCGGCTCCGACTACTGCAGCAGTCGTCCAACGGGCGGCCAACCTTCCCAAAGATATCAACGATAGCTTTTTGAACCCCGACCTGGACGTGGACGAGTTCGTGAAGCGTTTTGAAGTGGAGAGCCGGGAGGTTTTCGCGTCGCGGAAAGAGATCCTTGACGCATTGCAGCTCACATCCGGTTTGGATGTGGCCGACGTGGGAGCAGGCACCGGTCTGTTTGTCGGCCCCATAGCAAAGAGAATCGGGGATAGTGCCAAAATCTATGCGGTCGATATCTCGCCGAACTTCGTCAAGCATTTGCGACAGCGGGCCAAAGATGAAGGATTGAGCAACGTGGAAGTGGTGCTGTGTTCGGCCCAAGATCCCAACCTCAAGCCCAACAGTGTCGATCGCATGCTCATTTGCGATGTTTATCATCACTTCGAGTACCCGGAGAGCTCGCTCAAAGGGCTCTACAGCGCGCTGCGACCAGGTGGCAAGTTGGTGGTGATCGATTTCAACCGCATCGAGGGGCAGAGTCGCGAGTGGACGCTGGGCCACGTCCGCGCCGGCAAAGAGGTTTTTCAGCAAGAGATCATCTCGGCCGGCTTCAAGTTGGAAGGCGAAATCCAAGTTGCCGGTTTCAAAGAAAACTATCTGCTGCGGTTCACCAAGTAGCTGAACAGAGAGCGCGGGTGGCTTAACCTGCAGCGTCGTCCGGCAGTCGTGCGGCAAAGATCAGATCGAAAATCTGGCGGTTCTCGTTTCTGACTTGGCGGCAGCGCACCTCGATCGGCACTCCGCCGCGATAGTCGATGAGGAAAGCGAGGCTCCGCAATTCATTTTTGTCGCTGGGAAGGTCGTGGCGGGCGGAAGTATTCATCAATCGCAGACCCGATTCGATGCTACGCAGGAAGCGATAGTTTTCGCGCAGCGTGTGGGCCGTCTCTGCGTTCAACTGCTTCTCCGCTTCAAGCTGCTGTATGGCCTCCAGCGTGTTGGGCGAGAGCACGCGCGGGTGGCTATGTGCGGCGTAAAGTTGCAACATCTGCACTGCGAATTCGATGTCCATCGTCCCCCCTACACCACGCTTCAGATTGTCGGCCGAAGCTCCTCCCTCCAGTTGGACGCGGTTTTCGAAGATCTCGCTGGCCCAATGTGGACTCAAGTGCGTCGATTGGATCACGGCGTGTACGCAATCCATGGCCGCCTCGCGCGCTAGCGGACTGCCCCAAATCGGCCGCGCTTTGCACAGGGCCTGACGCTCCCAGGCTTTGCCAGCTCCCTCGGCAAAGTAGCTTTGTAGGTCATCGATGGTAATCGCCAATTCGCCGCTTCGACCAAGCGGACGCAAACTCACATCGAGTTCGTAGAGTCGGCCGATCGTACCGGTGCGAGTTACGGCGTGAATAATACGCTGGCAAAGCTGATTGAAAAAATGTCGATTCGTCGTCGGTTCGAATTTCCGCGCCGGTAAGAAACTGCGGGTGGTGCCATCTCCATCGAAAAGGAACATGACATCCAAATCGCTGTGGTAATTGGGCTCGCGACCACCCAATTTCCCAACTCCCAGCACAATCATCTCGGCCGCCTCACCAGCGCGACTTCCCTCTGTCAAGATCGGTACTCCCAGCCGCCCAACCAGCCGATGGTACTCGAATTCGATAATCTGCTTTAGGATTACTTCAGCAATATCAGACAACGTCGCATGTGTGTCGGAAATCTGTTCTTTGCCCAAAATGTCCCGCACCCCAACACGCAGGTGCATCGAATTTTTGAAGCTGTTCAGCATGGGCGAGATATCTTCAGCGCGACGACACAATTCGGTTAGGTCATCGTCCAGTTCATCGTGGGAGGGCAAACAGTCCAGCATCAACGAGTCCAAGAGCTCATCGATCATCCCTGGGTTACTGGTCAAAATGCCGACCAAATAAGGGCTACACGCACACAGCCGTATACACAATTCCATGGACGGTGGATTGGAACTAAACAGCTCCCACAAAACAGCTTTGCCACCGAGTGATTCACTGACGTGCGCCAGATTCAGAAGGGTGGCGTCAGGATTCGGTGTAGCACCAATAGCGGTCAGCAAGCGGGCGGCAATGGCGGCCAAAAAATGGCGGCAGCGGCGGGTCGAGAGAAACGAAATGCTTTCGCGTGACAATTCCATCAAGTGACGATAGGCCCGGCGGCGATCTTGAAACCCATAAGGTGCCAGGACTTGCTCCAGGAACGATTCTTCCGGCTCAGGATCCAAGATCAAATCGCTCTCAGGACACACGGCGTCGTCATTTGCAAACGCATCGTGAAGCAGATGGTTGAGAATGCGGCGATTTAATGTCGATTTCTCGGTCCATTCATCGTGCAATTGCTGCCAAGCGGCGTGGTGCGACTGATCGCGATAGCCGATACG
The DNA here is from genome assembly GCA_038215215.1 of Pirellulales bacterium. Classification (GTDB taxonomy): domain Bacteria; phylum Planctomycetota; class Planctomycetia; order Pirellulales; family Pirellulaceae; genus Aureliella. The sequence continues at coordinate 6,813 of JBBQRC010000069.1, read as the reverse complement.
TTCGGCGAGTCGCTGCATTTCATGCTCGGCGATCGGCATGACGTGCGTCTTGAGGTCGAACATGATTTGGAGGAAATGTTCGAGTCGCCGCAGAAAGCGATAGTTCGCGTCCAGCACTTCGCGCTCCTGCATCGTCAAGCAGCCAGCTTGTTCGAGCGATTGAATTGCTCGCAACGTATTGCTGGTTCTGAGTGCAGGCAGATCGCTACCATTGAGCAACTGCAAGAATTGGATGACAAACTCGATGTCGCGAATTCCGCCCGGTCCCGTTTTGACGTTGTAACGTCCATCGTCGACTGCCGCAGCTTGCTTTTCAATGCGTCGCTTCAAGGCCGCAATGCCAGTGATATCGGCGCGGCTCAAGTAACGCCGGTAGACCCACGGTTGCATGGCGCTTAAGAATTCGCATCCCAAATCAAGCTCACCGGCCGCCGGTCGCGCTTTGACAAACGCTTGACGCTCCCAGGTGCGGCCCGCAGTGTCATAATGCAGTACCCCCTCGGTGGCCGTAATCACCAGCGGCGCTTGCGCACCACCCGGCCGCAAACGCATGTCGACGCGATAAGCGATCCCAGAGGATGTGGCCTCACTCAGAAGTTTAATGACCAACTGCGCTAAGCGCTCAAAGTAATCGCTGACCGACATACCCACCCGTCGCGCGGTGTTCTCAACTGCCTCGTCTCGGACGAACAGCAGGTCGACATCGCTGGCATAGTTCAGTTCAGCTCCACCCAGCTTGCCGAGTGCAATGACCGCGAAACGCGCGAGGTCACCATTTGCACGTCGCGGTGCCTCGCGTTTACTTGCCAGCTCACGGCGGGCCGTAAAGACCGCTGCCTGAAGGATGGCATCAGCCAACGCGGACAGCTGCTCAGTAATGACTTCTACAGGCAGTCCGCCGATAAAATCTCCGTAGGCAATCCGCAAGGTCTCACGGTGGCGAAAGGCGCGCAGAGCACGCATGGCCAGTCGCAGGTCACCGGCAGCGGCGACTTCGGCGAGGATTTCATCGGTCAACATAGCGGCGCGGACCGGTTGACCATCGGTCATGCGCAGCAGATCAAAAATCTCCGGATCGAGAATTAACTGATCCGCCATATATTGGCTGGTCGCGAACAACTGCACCAAAGTGGTGAGCGAATCGGGCTCCCGCTCAAACAGCGCTAGCAGCGATTGTGGCGACCTGGACGCTTGGATAAATCGCTCGAGATTGTTCAGCACGCGGTCCGGATCAGTGCTCGCCGCTAGTAGCTGCTGCAATTGTCCAAATAAGTGTGCCACAAGATCATCGGGCAAGCCCAGTCCAATGATCGATTCCAATGAACGTTCGGCCTGCACGACATCGCGATTACCAAAAAGTCGCACCAGGGCTTTCAGATCTGCGGTCGAGGCGCCTACTGGTTGTTCCTGCATGCTACTATCCTAGCTCGGTTGAAATTCGCCCCGCCGAGCGTTTTTCGTTAGTATAGCAGGACCAAACAATCGCGCCAGCGCTTGTTGTTGGCTAGGGCGCAAAGACTTCATACGCTTACCGACCATGGCGTGCACATTTCCTCACTAAGTAGGTCTGGGATAAAGTTTGCCTGACCATTTGTCCAACTAATCGCTCAACGCTGGGGTCGTGTGAAAGTGGACCAACCGATGGGAAAATCGACCTTTCAAGCTCGACATTCAAAGTCTGCAAGCCCATAATACGGGCTGCAGCTCGGCTGGCCCCGTTTACTAACATCAATTTCAAGACGCGTGGCGCGCAGTATAACTGCATAGGTTGCTAAGTTATAACTTGAGTGATTTAAGCTGGATTTTTGAGGAATGGGTAAAATCATGTTCCGCACGAATGCGATCCTGTGCTGGCTAGCTTTATCGCTAATCACTGTTGCTAGCGGTTGCGGCGGCGGCAGTTCCGATGTAGCACAGAGTGCCGCTCCAGCAGGTCCCCGGACCATCACACCCGCCGCGTCACCCGAAACGACTTCGGACGGCTACGAGCCTGATTCGTCAATGACTGCGGAGGCACCATCTAGCGAGATGAACTCCGGTGACGAAATGAACTCCGGAGGGATGATGTCGATGGGGGCACCTGGGATGTCTTCGGATGGTTATTCATCGACAGAAACCATGATGTATGGCGGTGCGCCGGGCTACGATGGTCAGGGTTACGGCGGAACGCCTCAAAATAACAATCCACTCTCCTCGTTTGGTTCCATGTTCGGGTTCAACATGGGCGGAAATCCTAACGGCATGGGAGCAGGCGACGGTTACGGCATGGGAGCAGGTGATGGATATGGTGGAGCAGGGATGGATGGTTACGGCATGTCGGGGCAAAATAACGCTCCGTCGTTCGATCCCGCTCCGGCCGAAGATGCTGACCTGCTGACTAAAGCGAAATATGCCTTCTCAATTGGTAAAGAAAAAGAGGCGCTTGAATATGCTCGTGCCTACGCTGTCGCTACCGAGGAAACCGGCGAAGTGCAGCAGAAGACCAGATGGTATACTGCGGGTACTCAGCCCGCCACGACCGTTCGCTTTGCTGTCGGCGTGATTCTCGAAGCCCCCGCAGCACTGGTCGATTTGAAGCCGATGGGAGCGAAACAATTGCAAGGCGGTGGGGGTGGCATGTCGGGGATGGCCGGTGGCCAAGGTAGTCCAAACACCGTTAAGGACCGCCCCTTCTACAGCATGACCGGCACCTTCGGTGAAGCCCTGGTAAGTTCCTTTCATGAACGTTGGACCAGCGGCAAATTGGGCTTGGTTTTCAACGAGGTCACCCCAGTGAAAGCAAAGGCGGTAGGCCCCAATAACGCCGGTGGAATGATGGGCATGATGGGCAGTTCCATGGGGATGGCCAGCGACGGCCTCGGCTCGGCCGGCGACGGTTACGGTGGCGACCCTGGCATGATGGATCCCTCCGGCGCCGGACGCAGCGTGAATCAACCCAAGGTCTTGCCTGGTTCCGTGCTCACTCCCGGCATGGTCTACCTCGGTACCAGCGATAAGCAAGCCACCTTGATGGAGAAAGCGGCACAGCAGCATGTGGACGCAGTCTTCCTTTTCGACGTGACGGTCTCAGCACCCAATCGAATCAATGGAGTGATCCAAAATGAAGCTCGACTGCGTTTGGTAAACTTGAAAGGAGATCTGCTGGCCCGTTCTAGTGAATTGCTCAACACCAAGGTCGAACGCGCGTTGATGCCAAACATCGGCGAGGATGAGGTCAAAAAGGCTATCGATAAATTCTTTGCCCAGTTCGACGAAAAGGTCCAATTGACGGAGATGCCCGCAATCAAGCCGGAGCACGCCAAAGCTAGACTCACTCAATTGTTGGCCAATAAAGATGCTGACAAATTGCAGAAGTTGTTCGAGGTCAGCCTATTCCATTCCATGAAACTGATCAGCGACGAGGATAGGGCGACCTGCTACTTGATCGTCATGGAAGGTAGCGAAGGTGACTCGCTGGCTTCAGGCGCTCTCATCGATAAGATGGCTGTCTTGGAACCCTTACTGCCGGCCTACCAGTAGCCAGTCCAGCTACCAAAAGCCTCGCTTCCGGAATACTGACTACTGAACAAATCCGGCTAGCGGAAATGCTCGGCAATGGATTGCTGACATACCTTCCGAATGACGCCGCGTTCAGTGATGAGCGCGGTCACCAGCTCGGCGGGGGTGACATCGAACGCCGGATTGTAAACCTCCACCCCTTCTGGTGCTACTCGCTGTCCGTATGGAGCGATCACCTCTGAAGCACTTCGTTGTTCGATTGGGATCTGCTTGCCATCAATCATCTGAAGGTCAAAAGTGCTGCTAGGGGCGGCTACGTAAAAAGGAACTTGGTGGTAGCGAGCGGCGACGGCCAGACCATAGGTACCAATCTTATTGGCCACGTCCCCCCGCGCCGTAATGCGATCGGCACCGACGATAACGGCATCGATTTTTTGCGTTTGCATGACATGGGCGGCCATCGAGTCGCAGATGACGGTCGTGGGGATGCCGCGTTGATGCAACTCCCATGCAGTCAGGCGTGCCCCTTGCCACAACGGCCTCGTCTCATCCGCAAAGACCCGTAATTGTTTCCCTTGGTCCTGGCACGTGAACATGACGCTCAACGCCGTTCCATATTCGGCGGTTGCCAGCCCGCCCGCATTGCAGTGCGTGATCAAGGTCGCGTTGTCAGGAATCAAGGCGGAACCGTGACGACCAATGGCATGGCACATCGCTCGGTCCTGAGCGTGAATGGCCCGCGCCTCGACCAAAAGATTATCGCGCAATTGAGATGCGGCCAATGTCGTTGATCGATGCCGATCAATGACGGCTTGCATCCGGTCGAGGGCCCAAAAGAGATTTACTGCTGTCGGCCGGCTCGTCGCCAGATACTTTGCTGCCTCACTGGCAACTTTGGCAATTTCTTCCTCCGCACTGTGCCGAATCGCTACACAAACACCGTAGGCAGAAGCGATGCCAATCGCCGGTGCGCCACGCACTCGCAACGATTTGATCGCTTCCCAAACAGTGTGCACATCGCCACACTCCAACAACACCAGCGCACCGGGTAATTGGGTTTGATCAATTAATTGCAGATGTCCAGCGACATCGCCGATCCACTGGACAGAAGCGGGTGCATTGGCAACAGAGTTATTGGACATCGTTATGTTTAACTTGGATTCGTGTCAGTCGGCCGCAGGTGTATACGAAAGCCCAAATGTCTCCGCGACGGCACGATTGGTAACGCGACCGTTCATAATATTGGCTGCCGTGCGCACAGGTTGGTACGCTTTGACGGACTGCATAGCGCCGGCGTCAGCAATCCTGAGCACCCAGGGTAAGGTGACGTTACAGAGGGCAAAGGTGCTTGTTCTACCTACCGCGCCAGGCATGTTCGTCACGCAATAGTGCAGTACGTCCTCGACCATGTAGGTCGGACTCTTGTGGGTTGTTGGTCGACTCGTTTCAAAACATCCCCCCTGATCGATGGCCACGTCGATAATGACCGAGCCTGGCTTCATCAAACGTAAATCTTCCTCCCTCACCAAGTGCGGCGCTTTCGCTCCAGGAATCAGCACCGCGCCAATCACCAAATCGGCCAGCTTCAGTTGGTCGCGAATCGTGTGACGGTCACTGTACAGCACGTTGACGTTCGGTGGCATCACGTCATCGAGATACCGCAGGCGGTCCATGTTGACGTCAGAGCGAAATCCGGCCGCGATCTTGGCGGCATTCGATCCGACGATTCCGCCGCCGAGGATGGTGATATGAGCGGGTGGGACGCCCGGGACGCCGCCCAGCAAAATACCCCTCCCCTGCTGGGGACGTTCCAGAAATTTAGCACCTTCTTGAATACTCATCCGCCCCGCTACTTCGCTCATCGGCGTCAACAAGGACAAGCGACCTCGTTCGTCTTCGAGCGTCTCGTAAGCGAAGCAATTTGCTCCACTGGCGATCATCGCTTCCGTCAAATCGCGGCTAGCAGCGAAATGGAAATACGTGAACAGCGTCTGGCCAGGGCGAATCAATGCAAATTCATTTGGCTGCGGTTCCTTGACTTTGACCACCAATTCAGCGGCTGCGTAGACGTCTGCAATGGTGGCGACCAATTCTGCCCCGGCCTGCAAATACGCATGGTCCGCCAATCCGGAGCCTACCCCCGCACCAGCTTGCATGACCACCTTGTGACCACGCAAGGTCAACTCTTCCACGCCGACCGGCAACATCGCCACGCGATATTCGTCCTGCTTGATCTCAGCCGGAACGCCAATAATCACGCTTCGCACCTCAACACTGAATTAAAGTCATATCGGAATCCTCCACACCGCAGACCGCGGTGCTCGCAATTGTAAAGGGAAACCGCGGATCGTTCGAGCGGTGTGAAGCTCTGACGGTCATCTGTCGCCACACCTTCCTCGACGTATCACAACGTTTTAAGATACTCGAGCACCGCCACACGCTCCGCGGGTGTCAGTTCAAGTGGAAAATTGTGACCCTCGGCTGACTTGCCAAATCGGCTTGTATCAAAATAAGTCCGCCTGATCGCACTCGAGCTCACGCTCTTTGGGGCACTCTCCAACTCTTCGACGGTCAAACCCACCCGCGATTTGTCGAGCTCTGTCGCCGTCCGCCGCCAGACCTTGGGACGCTTCTCAGGATTGAGCAAGTGCCATAGTGTTGGCACCGAGCCGTTGTGCAGATAAGGCGCGGAAGCCCAGATACCGTCCAGCGGTGGCGCCATGTACCCGCGCGGCTCTTCCCAAGTTTCTTGCTCGCCGTACCCTGCAAACCAGCTCGCACCATACGCCGCACGATGCTTAGCGGATAGCGAATCCAGTCGTACGCGATCGGTGGCGATTTCTTCGAGCGGAATCAGCAACTCAGGGTACTCTGAAGCCACACCGTAGGTCCCGTGGCAGCGACTGCAATGATCATTAAAGGCAAGTTGCCCGCGCTCTGCCAAAGTTGCATCCACGAGCTCTGGATACTTCGGAGGACGCAAAGCTTCAATAAACGCCAGCACGTCTCGAAAATCCTCTTCCCACTGACGAAATTTTTCAGGTCCATTTTCGCGCACCAACATAAATTGCATTAGCCCACGATGTCCTTTTTGGGCGAACCCATCTGCGTAAATGCGTTGCTTGCGATGCATCAACCACCAGGCTGGTGGGTCCATGTCGTGATTAATGAGCGTTGCTCCGGGGCGCAGAGGGAGCACGTTCAGATCTGCATCTCGGAAGTTCATAAGGGCGACGCCAAACATCACCGCATTGGTCGTGCCTGCTGTCGTACCCAGCGGCATGAACAGCGAGCCGATTTCCATATGTCCCAGCG
>JBBQRC010000068.1:0-11736 GCA_038215215.1 Pirellulales bacterium | reverse complement strand
GTTGCACGGCCACTACTGGGCATATCGCGTGAAAAATGGCCAGCTGAGCAGCGTCCACGTTGGACACCGCTGCATAGCGCGCCCAACCACGCTGCACAATCTCCGCCAGTGCACCCGCCGAGTCCTCCAGCGCCACGAGTGGATCTGGCTGGTGCAGGTATAAAAGATCGAGCTGCTCAATGTCCAGTCTTTCCAAGCACTGCGCAGCCTGTGCGATTAATACTTCCGGGCGGCCATCAACGACTCGCGTCCGCTGCGAATCGTAATGCGCACCGACTTTGCTGGCGAGAATTACCTCCGCGCGACGATCACCCAGGGCGAGTCGTAGCAGCCGATCCGATTCTCCGTTGTAGCCATATGAGTAAGCCGTATCGAAAAAGTTAATTCCACCATCAATGGCGGCGTGGATCGACTGAATACTCGTTGCGTCGGTGATTCCTAAGGACGATACGCCGGCAATGGGCCAGCAACCAAAGCCGATAGGGCTGACCCACAGATCGGATGCTCCTAAACGTCGGCGCTGTGGCCAAGTTGCTGAGCTCATACCACGTTGTACCCACGGAGCTCGAGTTGCTGTTTCAAAGCCGCTTTGGCCGGCGGTTCACCATGTACCAACCGAATCGCTCGGGGGCGCTCTGACATTCCTTCTACAAACTGGATCAGTTCCGCTTGGTCCGCGTGGGCCGAATATCCGTTGAGCACATGGACCGCCGCGCGGATGTCGTATCGCTTGCCATCGAGTCGAACCCAATCGCTGTCTTGAATATATCGACCGGGTGTACCCGCGGCCTGGAAACCGACAAACACAATGTCGGTCGTGGGATCTTCAATAAACGCTTTGAGATAATTCACGACGCGCCCGCCGGAACACATGCCGCCGGCGGCAATTACCACCGCGGGCCGTTTCGAATTTTTTAAGTAGTCCACATAATCTCGGTGATCTTCCGCTTCATTAATTTCCACCAAGTTATCAAACACTAGCGGTTGGTCATCGTAAGTCAGCACGTGATGCGCTTCAGCACTCCAGTATTCGCGCAGATCCTCATAGATCTGAGTAAAGCGGTTGGCCAACGGCGAGTCAACCAGCACGTCGACGGCTTGCAACAAGGAGCAGCCACGACGATCCTCTACCCGTTGGAAGATTTCGTTCATCTCATAGAGCAACTCCTGCGTGCGTCCGATACTGAACGCCGGGATGATGGTCACACCAGAGTTCTGCATGGTACGACAAAGGATATCTTCCAATCGTTTCGAGCGATCCGCACGCCCCTCGTGGAGGCGATCGCCATAAGTGCTTTCGAGCACCAACATGTCGGCACGTTCCGGGCTTCGTGGCGGATCCAGCAGCGGTTGATGACAACTTCCGAGATCACCGCTGAAAACAAAACGCTCTTCGCCATGCTGGACTTCGACAATCGCCGAGCCCAGTACATGACCGGCTGGTTGCAGACGAATCTCGATACCACCGTCTAGCTTGTGCCACTTGTCATAGGCCAGCGGGTGAATCAGTCGTCGCAAATCATCGAGAAACCTTTCGATAACCTTTTGGTTCCGCGTGACACCGACCCGCATGGCATCTTCGAGCGTTAGTGGAAGCAATCGAGCCGTCGGTGGGCTACAGTAGATCGGTCCATGAAAGCCTGCACTCATCAGATAGGGAATGCGACCGACGTGATCCAAATGGATATGCGTGACGACCAGGCCTTTGACTCCCTGTATTGAAAAATCGATTTTCGCTTCGTCGCGTCCCTTGGCGTCGTGACCTTGAAACATACCGCAATCGATCAATAAGGATCGCGATGCATCAATCAACAACTGATGACAAGAACCAGTGACCCCCTCAAACGCACCGTGGTGGATGACTTGCATGCCTCGCCTTTGTTAGAAAGTGGACTAGAGCTGCCTGCGCCGCCAACGACCGCCACAAGCGATTAGATGCGACGGCAAATTGCCAAGGCTTCAATACTGCTCGTTGTCAGTCAGTGCCGCCAGGGCTAGCACAAGCCAACCGATCATGAAGCACAAACCGCCGCTAGGCACGATGGCCCAATGCCCCATTTCACCCAGGTAGACCATGCTATACAAACCACCACAAAACAGACCAATCCCCAGCGCTAAAAAAATGGCGGCTAAATTTTTCCGCTTGGTGGCAGGTCTCGGCAGACTGAGGCCCACGGCCAAAAGTGCGACCGCATGGACCAGATGATAGCGAACCGCAATTTCACATTGGTCGAGCCGTTTGGTAATCTCGGACGCTTCGATCCCCTGTTCGCTCAGGTACTTTTCCAGTCCGTGAGCCGCATGAGCGCCCACACCGACTCCCAGCGCACCCAAAATCCCGGCTAATAAGACGATCCAACGTATCAAGGTGAAAACTTTCGATTAAGTCGTCAGCTGCGGGGCTCGAACCTTTGGTCAGGTGGCGGTGTCCATGTTTGTAGAACGGCAGCTTCTGCGGCTGCGATCTTTGGTCACTGTAAAGTTTCGCTGTCTTTCGCGACGAGCTTCAGGGCGCTGTTGACCAGCCTGTCCATTGGAAAGGGCTTGCGGATATAGTCGTCGACCCCCAGCAGCTCTGCGTATTGCTTGTGCCGACTTCCTTCATTGCCTGTGACCATGATCACCTTCACTTTGTCGTGACCATCGCGCCGCAGTTGTTCTAAAACTAGAAAACCGCTCCGTTTGGGCATCATCATGTCAAGGATCAATAGGTCGGGAGTGGTCTTTTCCGCCAAGGCCAGCCCCTGATTGCCATCGCGAGCGATGGATACTTCGAAACCGTTCGCTTCGAGCGCATACCGCATTGACTCAATGATTTCAGCATCATCATCGACCAGCAAAACGTGCGGCTTGGGATCAACTGCATCAGGATTTGTTGCCGTCGGCTCGGTATCGGTCATCGGTATAGCTTCGCAGGTGGGGTTGGAAGGTGAGCGGTTGGTGGAAGCTGCCCAGCGGCAATTCAGCCATCAACGATTTTTAGGAAGAGTTCGCACGGCTCCATTCGATCGACAAAAACAACAAAAGTTCCGAATTCGCCCTAGCGGCGGCTGTTCCTGTGAACTGGCGGTTGTCACACTGATTATAGACGACAATCCAGCCGCTGTCTCTTTTGCCGGCTCGTAAACTACACGGCGACTGTCAGAGCTGCTTCGTATTCGATTTTCAAACCTTTTCATCACGGCATTTAGTAGAGTGACAGACAACGACGGTCAGCGCGAGCTGACGCAACAGATTTTAGATTTTGTATACCATCCGGAGTATCAGCCCACCAAACCCAAAGGGATTCATCAAGCCCTAAGGCTCCCCCCGGATCAATATGGCGACGTGCGCAAAGCAGTCAAACAGTTGGTTTTGACCGGTCAACTGGCTTACGGTGGTAACCATCTGGTAGTGACACCCGAGCAAATTTCCGGCGATCCCAAAATGGCTCGCGGAACATTTCGTCAGGCGGCTGCTGGCTTCGGTTTTGTCCGGCCCGTGGCTACCGGCAAACTCGGCGTTAGCGAAGATATTTTCATTCCGGCGGGTGCCACCGATACTGCCATGGACGGAGACATGGTTCAGGTGCGCGTGCGAGCCAGTCGCAAAGGTGGGCAAGAGGGCGAAGTACTGGAAGTCCTGGAGCGCGCGCGGCGGCAATTCGCGGGGACATACGGCGAACAAAATGGTCACTCCGTAGTTTGGCTCGACGGCGTCGTAGTTGGCGGCCCGCTGAGTGTCGGCGACGTCCGTGGCCTACCAGTCCAGAGTGGCGACAAGGTGGTCGTAGAGATCGTTCAATTCCCCAGCGGCGCGTCGGCGGGCGAAGCCGTTATCATGGAAGTACTCGGCTCCAGCAAGAACCCAGCCGTGGATACACTCGCCGTGATGCGGCAATATGGGCTCGACGAAGTCTTCCCCGATGAAGTGATCGAACAGGCACGACAGTTAGCGGATGATTTCCGCGAAGGAGAGGTACCGGCGGATCGGCGCGACTTGACGAAGGTCGTGACCCTCACCATCGATCCTTACGATGCTCGCGATTTCGACGACGCCGTCTCGCTCAGTAAGAACGAGAAAGGACATTGGGAATTGATGGTGCACATCGCCGACGTGGCGCACTTCGTACCCGTGGGCACCCCGCTGGACTCCGAGGCCCGCAAACGTGCCACCAGCGTTTACTTGCCCGATCGCGTCATTCCGATGCTGCCTGAGCTGATTAGCAATCACTTGGCGAGCCTGCAACCAGAGAAAATTCGTCTGACCAAAACAGTGTTGATGGAAATGACGACCGCTGGGACCGTAGTCCACCAAGAGGTTTTTAACTCAGCGATTCACATTGACAAACGACTGAACTACGAGCAGGTGGACCAGTTCCTCGAGAATCGTGAAGCCTGGCGAGATCGCTTGACACCCGAAATTTGGCAATTGCTAGGGGACATGCATGAATTGGCCATGGTCTTGCGACGCAATCGCAAAGCCGACGGGGCCATCGAACTGGTCTTGCCCGAGGTTAAGCTGGACCTCGACAAGGCTGGCAAAGTCAAAGGCGCGAGGTTGGTCCAACACACTGAAAGTCATCAGGTCATCGAAGAATTCATGTTGGCCGCCAATCAGGCGGTCGCTATGTGGCTGGATGACTTGAAGATCAACTTCCTCCGCCGCGCGCACGCCGCCCCCGAGCGTCGCAAGGTCCGCAAGCTCACCGATTTCGTCCGTGATTTGGGTATCAAAGTTGACAATTTAGAAGACCGATTTGAGATCCAAAAAGTGGTCGAATCGGTCAAGGGTAAATCCACGGAGTTCGCGGTGAACTACGCGATCCTCAAATCCATGAGTAAGGCGGTTTATCAACCCGACTTCGAGCAGCATTATGCCTTGCAGTTCGAACACTACTGCCATTTCACCAGCCCCATCCGCCGCTATCCCGATCTGCAAGTGCACCGTACGGTCGACCGCTTGTTGCGAGGCGTGAAACCGGTTAGCGATCCCCTGCCGGTGCTAGTCACCCTCGGTCACCACTGTTCGGATAAAGAGCAAAACGCTGAGTGGGCCGAACGGGAAGTGATCAAGATCAAGATTCTGCATTTCTTGAACAAGCAGATTGGTCAAACCATGCCGGGGGTAATCAGCGGCGTGACTCCAGAAGGCTTTTATGTGCGCGGTACTAAATTCCCAGCTGAAGGCTTTGTCACGATCGACAAATTACCCGTCGATCGCTATCGCTTTGAAAAGCATGGGCAAATGCTCGAAGGCTTTCGCGGTGGCAATCGTTTCCGGCTCGGCGACGAACTGACGGTTTGCATCGATGAAGTCGATTTGGCGCGACGTGCTCTGTTGCTCAGCGTGGTTGTCAATCACACCTCCAAAGGTGATGCAAATGCGGCACCCGTGCGGACAGGTGGCAAAGCGGCCAAACGACCGACCTCCGCCAGTCGCAAAGATAAAAACAGCCGTGTGAAATCGAAGTTTGCCCCCAAGTCAAAATCACGGTCCGCCAAAAACAAACGTCGCTGAGCGTATGGCGCAAGACAGGTGGCGGTTGCGAAGTCAAGCGAACATTGCTTGCGTTGATAGTCCATCTTTGACAAACTAGCGGTAATTCGTCCATGGACTTGTTCACATCCCTGACCTCTCCGGATTATTGACATGCTCTGGTTGAAATATTTCTACCAGCCTGCCGTGCAAGCGGGCTGCGTCGCGATCGCTGTTTTGTCCCTCGGCTGCTGGAGTTTCGCCGACGATAACGCGCGAACTCCAAATATTCTGTTTGCAATCGCCGACGACTGGGGCGTACATGGTGGGGCGTACGGCACTCAATGGGTCAAGACTCCCACCCTCGATCGCATGGCTCGTGAGGGGTTACTTTTCCAGCATGCGTTCACCCCCACGGCCAAATGTGCGCCGTCGCGGGCGTGTATTCTGACCGGGCGTTACCCCTGGCAATTGGAGTCTGCCGGCAATCACATGGCCTACTTTCCCAGCAAATTCAAAAGTTGGCCGGAATCCCTGATGGAGCAGGGTTGGTTCGTGGGGATTACCGGCAAGGGTTGGGGACCGGGCGAGGCCAATGACGACCACGGCAAGCCGCGTCAGATCACTGGTCTGCCTTTTAATCGACGTCAAACCAAGCCGCCTGCCAAGGGAATTGGCCACAATGACTATGCAGCCAACTTCGTCGACTTTCTCGACGCTGCGCCAGCTGGCAAGCCTTGGTGCTTTTGGTACGGGGCGTTGGAACCGCATCGCGAATATGAGTATCAATCGGGTGTCAAGCTTGGCGGCAAGCAGCTAGCCGATATTGACCGCGTACCCAGTTATTGGCCCGATACCGAAACGGTCAGACATGACATGCTGGATTACGCGTTTGAAGTTGAATACGTCGATAGTCATTTAGGCAGAATGTTCGCCGAGCTCGAAAGACGCGGAGAGCTGGATAACACGCTCATCATTTTCACCTCGGACCACGGCATGCCTTTTCCAAGAGTAAAGGGCTATGCATATTTCGACTCGAATCGTATTCCGCTGGCCGTGCGCTGGCCCAAGGGAATTCAGCACCCAGGACGCGAGATCAGTGATTTTGTAAGTTTCACCGATGTCGCCGCAACCCTTCTCGATGTGGCGGGAGTAGCTCAAGGTGCGAGCGGCATGGCACCCATCTCCGGTGCATCTTGGCGCTCGATTTTTGAAAGTCCAAGCGGTGGCCAGGTAATCGCGTCGCGCGATCACGCACTGATCGGTAAAGAACGGACCGATGTTGGTCGTCCCCATGATTGGGGCTACCCGATTCGCGGGATAATCCGGGACGACTTTTTGTACATAAAAAACTACGAGCCCTCACGCTGGCCTGCTGGTAACCCAGAAACTGGCTATCTCGATACCGACGGCAGTCCCACCAAAACGCTCATTTTGAATGACGGGAGACTGGATCGCTCAAATCGATTTTGGAAGTTAAATTTCGGTATGCGCCCCAGTGAAGAGCTTTACGATTTAAAAAATGATCGTGATTGCGTCGTCAATCTGGCTGGCCGCGACGATCAGACGGCCAGGGCAGCCTTGATGCATGACCAAATGACTGCTGAGTTAAAGGACCAACAAGATCCGCGGATGTTTGGTCAGGGGCATGTGTTCGATGAATACCCAGTTGCAACCAAATCGAACCGCAACTTTTACGAGCGGTGGCAGCAAGGGGAAAAACTCCAGGCGGGCTGGGTCAACCCATCCGATTTCGAGCCCGAGCCACTCAAGTAACTTTCGCTCCGCTTTATCGACAAACTCCAGCAACCTCAGAGTAGACCCATGGCGAAACAGTTTAGTATCCTCCCCAGCACGGACGAATTAGCGCAACTTGGACGCGATCTGCATTTTTACGAAGTGCAGAATGAGGCTCCGAAAGTTCTGTCGACGGAGCAAATTGCACGTTACAACAGCGAGGGCTACTTGGCTCCGGTCAGGATATTTTCGGAGAGCGAAATCGAATCCATTCGCAACTACTTTGATGATCTTTTGGCGCAAGTCATGCGCGCGGGCGGTGACAGCTACTCCATTAGTTCGGCTCATCTCAAATATGGTCCGGTCTACGACATACTTACCAACCCGCGTGTCGTGGACTTGGTAGCAGATTTGCTTGGGGAAAATGTCATTGCCTGGGGTTCGCACTTTTTCTGCAAAATGCCGCGCGACGGCAAAGCTGTCGCTTGGCATCAAGATGCGAGTTACTGGCCGTTGTCGCCCTCTAAGGCGGTCACGGTGTGGTTGGCGATTGATGATGCCGATCGCGAGAATGCGTGCATGCAATTCGTGGCTGGGTCGCACAAGCATGGACATATGACGTATCGTCCCAGCAATCCGGATGAACATAACGTGCTTAATCAATCGATCGATAATGCAGAGCAATACGGGGTCATCGTGGACGACGTACTCAAAGCCGGCGAAGCTTCACTGCATAGCGACCTGCTGCTACATGGTTCGGAGGCCAACCATTCGGATCGTCGTCGTTGTGGACTAACTCTGAGGTACTGTAGCGCTGAAGTTCGGGCAGGCCTGGGCTGGAATGAGAAAGGTGTTCAAGTCCGCGGTCGCGATGCCTCTGGACATTGGAGCAATCATTCGCGTCCACAGGAAAGCTGAGCAGCAGCTGTTTCGCCTGCGCGAACACATCCGACCCTCGATGTGAGCCCTTGCTACCAGAGTCGCATCATCAGACGAGACCAATCCACCTCCATCTAGGTGGAGGCTTGTCGAGCGCCAAACACGGGGCCATTTACTGCGTTACGTCAATCGTAGATCGCAGAATTTGCGAATCTGCTCCGTTAACGCGCGTTCGGTTGGCAAACGTTCCATGCTGCTGGCACCATAGAAACCGGCCAATTCGGGTACGTGACGCAGGATGTACGCGGCGTCGTCCGGTTCAGCGATGGGACCACCGTGACACAAGACAAACACGTCGTCCCGAACCGATTTGGCAGCCGCAGCGATATCGCGAATTGGGGCGACACATTCCTCCAGCGACTTGGCGGTCTTCGCACCAATCGATCCGCTTGTCGTCAGTCCCATGTGCACGACAATGATATCCGCTCCGGCTTCGGTGAGTCGTTGCGATTGATCCGCGTCAAAGGCGTAAGGTGTTGTCAATAGATCCAGTTCATGAGCGGCAGCAATGCAGTCGATTTCCAGACCGAAACCCATACCGGTCTCTTCCAAGTTGGCGCGGAACAGACCGTCGATCAATCCCACCGTCGGAAAGTTCTGAATGCCGGCAAAGCCCATCGATTTGAGTTCACGCAAAAAGGGCTCGCGCAACATAAAGGGATCGGTTGCGCATACGCCTGCTAGTACCGGCGTATGTTCAACGACTGTCAAGACTTCGTAACCCATTTCCCGCACAATCTGATTGGCATTGCCATAGGGCATTAACCCGGCGAGGGAACCACGTCCTGCCATGCGATAGCGGCCAGAGTTGTAAATGACAATCAGATCGATACCCCCTGCTTCCTCACACTTGGCGCTGATGCCTGTACCCGCACCACCACCCACGATGGCGTGCCCAGAAGCAACTTTTGCACGCAATTTTTCAAGAATGGCGTGTCGACTGCTATGCGTTGGCATGGGGCGGATTATTTAGCTTCCAAGTTGGTGAACCACAGGTTGACCGCGGAGGCGGCGGAGCTGTCCGCAAGCGGCCTGAATGCGATCCCCTTTTCTCTGGCGAAACAACACGTTAATGCCACCTTCAACCAGAATCTTGCGGAATTTGTGGATCGCATCCGCGGAGGGCGTTTTATAGGGCAAGCCCTCGACTGGATTGTAGGGAATGATATTTAACATACTGGTGCGTCCACCGAGCAGCTCGACGAGTTCGCGAGCGCAATGCGGCATGTCATTAATACGGCTGAGCAGCACGTATTCAAAAGTGAGCCTGCGGCCCGTCGCTTCAAAATATCGCTCGGCGGCTTGGAGGATATCAACGATGCCGATCTTGGCGTTAACCGGTACTAACTGGTTGCGGAGCGCGTTGTTGGGTGCATGCAAACTGATCGCCAAATGATACGGAGTGGCATGCTTGGCAAGACGATCAATGGCGGCGGGCAGGCCCACGGTGCTGATTGTTATCTTACGCGGGCTGATGCCCAGCCCCTTGGGATCCTTGGCCACCTCCAAGGCCGCCAACACTTGGTCAAGGTTGGCGAGCGGTTCGCCCATTCCCATCATGACGATATGGCTCAAGCGGTCTTCCTCGGGGAGCAGGCGTTGTAGTCGCAACATCTGTTCGAGGATCTCACCGCGAGTCAGATTGCGGTCCACGCCATCCAGACCACTGGCACAAAACACGCAGCCCATCGCGCAGCCCACTTGGCTACTGACGCAGATCGAGCGACGCAAACCGTCGCGCAAGAGGACACACTCGATGCGTCCCCCGTCGCCTAATTGAAACAGCAGCTTTTCGGTGCCATCTTCGGCCTGCTGATGCGCGGCAACTGTGGATGTCCACAGCCGGAATGACTGTTCTAGTTCAACGCGGAGTGCTTTGGGCAGATCACTCATGGCGTCAAATGATTCCGCTCGACGCTGATAAATCCAGCCCAGTAATTGTCCAACTCTAAAGGCTGGGTGGCCATGATCCTTCAACCACTCGCGCAACTGAACTTCGTCCAAGTCAAGTATGTGTGGCAATAACTCAGTTGCGTTCGATGTTGTAGTCATGGATTCCAAATTGTCAGTTACTGGACGGCCCAATTAGGGCTGCGCCGATGCTGTTGAATTTTCTGTCGCCAGCAGTTCTTGGATCTTGGCTTCAATCGCCTTGGCGTTGGCCTCGCCGGAACCAACACGAATAAGTTGGATTTTGCCCTGCTGATCGAGCAAAACCGCCTGCGGGATGCCGGAGACGGCGAACGCTGCAGAATACTCACTGACCTTGGGAGAAACAAAGAAGCCGTGGTGTAATTTGTAAGATTCCCGAAACTTTTCCAACATCGCCAATTCGGCTTCGGTCGTCACCTCTTCGGCTCGACTGGCCTTGTTGGCTTCGTCATCCCACTTGTAGCCATAGAATTTGGTTGCCCCCAAGATCACCAAGCCACGCTCGGAATATTTTTCATGCCATTCGATGAGGTGTGGAAAGGTCGCGATACAGGGGCCGCACCAGACCGCCCAGAAATCGAGGAGCACCACCTTGCCGCGCAAATCGGCCATGGTGACCGGCTGTGTCGCCACAAAGTGTTCTGCGTCAATCTCTGGCGCATCCTTACCGATTAGCTCTTCGCGAAGCAGCGCCGATTGGAGTCGCGACTTGAGCGAATCGACGCTCCGCGAGATGGTCGCCAGGGCACGGAGTTCATTTTCGTTGAAGCGACCCTTCGCATCTTCAATGACTTTCTCCATTTCGGCAATAAGCGGGGCGCATTCTTTGGGGTTTTCGTAGAGCATACTGGAGACGAGCGTGGACTTGAGCGACAAATACGCACTGTATTCGGCCACTCCTGCATCAGCTGTGGCCATGGCCTCTACCAAGGATTTTTCGGCTTCCGCGATGGCCGCAGCAGCGGCCTCGGGATAGCGATCGTCTAGCAAACTGCGATACAACGTTGCCACTGAACTCAGCGAACTCACGGCCGATTTTTGCCCCGCAGCCACCAGAGTTCGAGCATTGGCCAACATGTCGTCCAGCACCCTTTTCGCCTCCTCTGGCTTGTCAGCGGCAAGTAATACGCGGCACTTCGCCTGTAGCACAAGTCGGCGAGGTGTCGCCATAGCGTCCGCGCGAGCCGGTGGGGCCGCGTCAACGGCAGCATCCAGCTTGCTTAACGCGGCGTCGATCAACTCCAACTGATTATCCAGATTCCGCTCGTCAACCATCGCCACGCGATAGCTGGCGACTTGCGCCAGGATCATGGCAGCAGCAGGATTAAAGTCATTTTGGCTAAGAATTCGCTTGGCGAGCGAAAGCAATCTTTTCTCCCCAGCCTCTGGTGCGGCCCGCATTTGCATCATTGCCAGTTGCAATTCCATGCTCATCAGTTCGGGTGCATTAGGTGCTTTGGCGACTTCGGCATCCAACAATCGCGCCGCTTCTTCACCCTTTCCTTGGGATAACAAGCGGCTAAAGACGACCCGCGAGAAGGGCTCATCTGCCAATTTGCTGGAGGATTCTTGTTCGGAGTCCCCTTTTTCTTTTGCGGGAGGATCATCGTAGCCCCAGGCGGCCGAGGGGAGCGACACGAAGGCACCGCCAGACAAAGATCCCACCACGGC
>JBBQRC010000067.1:0-11747 GCA_038215215.1 Pirellulales bacterium | reverse complement strand
TTGGTTTGATGAATTGAAGGAAGAGATAAGGGCAGGCTATGAACGTGATGCAACACATCGCGCGAAGAACGACTTGGAAAATGGATGCTGGAACGGCTGTTGCGGTTCGAACAGTGACCAGTTAAACGGCAGCATAAACGCTCACCGCTAATGCCTTCGCTTCGGGCACCCCGGGCTGCGCGGTGCTCGCCCAGAGGCTCGCATCGCTTACCCGGGGCTAACACATACCGCCACGCTGTGGCTGGTCAATTGGCTTGGACGAAATGTGGGCAGTGCCAACGCAACCCCTTGTGTTTTCCCGTGCAATTACTGGCGAGTTCTGGTGCGTTGGAGATACTCTTTTAACACTATGGGCTGCACTTTCATTGCTTGATCTCCATGCAAGTAAACATCTTCACCGAAAGCGTCGTCCAGGAAATGAAAGGACTAGGCTATGAACGTGTTGGAACACTTCGCGAGAACAACGACGACTTGGAAAAATGGCTGCTGTAACGGATGTTGCGGTTCGAACAGCAACCAGTGAAATGGCATCATAAACGCTCATCGCTAATGCCTTTGCTTCGAGTACCCCGGGTGGCGCGGTGCTCGCCCAGAGGCTCGCACGGCTCACCCGGGGCTAGCGAACTGCCGCCACGCTGTGGCTGGTCAATTGGCTTGGACGAAATGTGGGCAGTGCCAACACAACGCCGTATGTTTCCCCTCGCAATCAATGTCAGGTTCCAGTGTCTTGGCTGATCTCCTTAAATACTTTAGGCGGCACTTTCGTTTCTTGATCGTGATGCAAGTAATCGTACTCACCGGAAGCGTCGTCCATGCTAGTTCGATTTAAAGTGTGGGGGACGGGCGATTTTTTAACGAGCGGATTGGAGCTTTAATTGACACATTGTCCGCAAAGCGAACAATGCAGCGACCCCGCAAATTTGTCATTCAACGACTATAAGCACCTCTGCAGAAGTTTCTTCGTTTAACCGCGTGCCCATCGGGCCGCGATTGTGCCGAAAAACGCGGGGCGATGTCCACGCGGTTAAACAACGTTATGCCAGATAATTTATGCCGAGGTGCTTAGAGTTCGCTGTTCGCAAAAATGGGATACGAGAAACAGAAATCTTCGAGAACGATTGGACGATGCCCTTATCTTTGTTTTTTGGAATCATATTTGCATTACTGCCACCTCCATCGGCTGGCGATTGAGTCGCCTCACTGAGGCGTAATCGCTAGCAACATGAATTTCGGTTAAGGGGATCGAGCAAAATGGACACTGCAGTCAATCGTTCGGTGATCGGTGTTTTCACTTCACAAAATCAAGCTAGGTCGGCTGTAAATGAACTCCGCCGTCTTGGTTTCACCGAAGCACAAATCGGAGTAGCTTCCCAGGGCGAGCACGTCCGAGATGGAAACTTGGCAACAGACGAGGTCGACTCAACAACGGCTGGGGTCGCAACGGGTGCTGCAGTAGGTGTTAGTGCGGGAGCGTTGTGGGGACTGGGAATTTTAGCAGGTGTGCTACCGGCGATCGGTCCGATTATCGCTGGTGGAACTTTGGCAGCTCTGGCTGGAAGCGCTGCAACGGGCGCCGCCGCGGGTGGTTTGGGCGGCGCACTGCTTGGTATGGGCATGAGCGACGATGAAGTTGGGTATTACGATTCGGAACTCGCTAACGGTCGAGTCATCGTTACAGTGGATGCAGGTAGCCGCGTGACAACAGCGGAACAAGTCATGCTCGATAACGGTGGGCACAGCCACGAACGTGCGATTTGAGCCTCGGTGGATTGGTGGATCGGTGGATTTGGTTCAGACTTTTAACATTCAGGGAAAGCAAATCATGTCAGATAACATTAAAGACAAAGTTAAAGACGCGGGCAAAGCAGTTGGAGACGCTGCCCACAAGGTTGGCGAAAAGGTGAAGGATGGTGCCAATAAAGCTGCGGAAAAAACAGCTGAAGCGACCAAAGAGGCTGGGAAAGCTGTGAAGAATGCGGGTAAAGCCATAGAAAAGAAAAGCGGAACATGATGGATCGTGGTGCGGCCAGTACCAAATCCATACGTTAAGCAATTACTAACGCAGTTTGGGTATCGAATTTTTTGATACTTCTCTCTGCTTGAGAAGCATTGGTGTCCAATCGGTGACGGCAGGCGGCCAGACGAACAGTTATTCGCTACACCGATTTCTGGGCTTTGGCGGCTTGGATCTCACCAAGTGAGTAGAGCTTTCCTTTACCCGCGCCGGGGCAAGCGTCACAGGTTCCTTCCCAAGCTGCTTCATTGCGAAGATTAGAATCCCAGAAGGGCCACGTGCGGCACTGGACGGGGCGACCTTCATAAGCCAAGCATTTTCGCGTAGCGGGGTCGAGCAATATACAGTCTCCGTCGGAATACTCTCTTAAGCTCAACCTAGCGCCAATGCGGCGCACGAATTGGTCGCAAAAGGTTTCTTCGTCCATCTCCATGGCAGTGGCCAGTGCTGCAATTTCGGTGGGATCGACCCACACGTAGCCTGGTGCACCGCTGCAGCAGTCGCCACATTGGGTGCACGTGAATCGAAGTCCGTCTTTGTACCAAGGATGCTTCATAATGTGACCAAAAAATATCCTAAGGCGTCGTCCTAACCGATAATTTCGCGCAGCGCAGTCAATACTGATTCCACATCCTCACCGGTGGAATCATGTCCAAGACTTATTCTCAGAGTTCCGCCGGTGGCTGTCGAGCCGATGCAATCGTGAATTTTCGCCGCGCAATGCAAACCCGCTCGCGTTTCAATACCGAAGTTGGCATCGAGCACGTTGGCCAGATCGTGATTGTCCCAACCGTCAACGGTCAAACTCGCCACCGGAATACTCGCCGCGCTGCCCGAACCAAACATCCGCACACCCGACATTTCGCGCAAGCCCGCTTGAAGTTGCTCGAGCAAGGGTCGCCAACTCTGGCTGGTGTCAGCCTGTCGAGCAGCGATGGCGAGGGAGACGATCCCAGGCAGATTTAAATTTCCAACTTCAACGCTCAGCGGCCATGGTGCAATGGCGTCGATCAACTCACTGGCCGTCCCGGTACCGCCGGTCAGCACGGGCTGTAAACGACTCTGCATATCCGGTGCAACAACGAGTACACCTGTACCCGGTAGGGCGCGGAGTCCCTTATGGCCAGCCGCAGCCAGCAAATCGATCCCCATTGCCTGCACGTCCAGTGGGAGGTAGCCCAGTGTTTGCGAGGCGTCGACTAAGAATTTGGCCTCCTGCCTGCGTGCGATCTCCGCAATTTCGGCCAGCGGCTGAACCGTCCCAGTTACGTTGGAGGCATGTCCAACCGCAATCAATCTGGTATTGGGCTGTATCAAATTGGCGATTGACTCCGGCGAGACAAATCCCCGTTCATCGCAGGGTGCGATGCTGAAGTTCAGCATTCGCTCCCTGAGAGTTGACTCTACCGCTGACGAGGACGGAGTTACTTGCGCGGAGCGCAGGGCAATACTCGATAATGGGCGCAGCAAACTGTTATGCTCGATGGCGGTGGTCAGCACATGATCGCCGGGTTGTAGCCAGCCACATAGCGCCGCGTTCAATGCATGCGTGCCGCTGGTGCAAAAGGCGACGCAAGCCGAGTTGGGTGCATGGACAAGTTTCGCCAACGCCAATCGCGCGTCCGACAACCATGTTTGTGCCGTCTGGGCACTGCGGTAGCTGCCGCGCCCCGTAGTCGCACCACACTCTTGGACGAACCGGAAAGCGGCCTCAACTGCCGCCGGCAATTTGGGCCAACTCGTCGCCGCATGATCGAGATAAACACGACGCGGTCGATCGACCCGCTCGGGCGAAACAGTCATCGATCAACCACCAATCCGATACATGGCGCGTTCAGGTTGTTGGAACTGCAGATCGCCTATGCCGTGTGCCGCATGTTTCTTTGCGACGCAATCGCGCATCACTGCAATCACTTCACTATCCAAATTGCCCAACGCGCCAGTTGCCCCGTCTGCCGAGTCCACCAGTAATTTCCCCACGTCCCATTCCTGGTGACCAAACAAACAGTTGCGCAATTTCCCTTCCGCGGTCAGGCGCAAGCGATCGCAATTTCCACAAAATGGCTTGGTCACCGAATCGATAAACCCAACGGTACCGCGACCATCAACAAACTCGAAGTCAGAAGCCGGTTGGCTCGCATCGGAAGATCTAATTTCACGCAGTGGACCAAAGGCCGCCGTTATCCTCGCACGGAGTTGGTCGCCGGTCACCAGCCGGCTTTTATCCCAAGCACGCTCGGCATCCAGAGGCATGAATTCGATGAACCGGAGCGGTAGGTGCTGTGTGCGGGCGAATTCAACCAACGGGATCACATCGTCACCATTAATCGCCGGCAGAATCAACGCATTCAAGCGCACTCGCAAGTTCGGGAACGCTTTGGTAGCAGCAATCCCAGCCAATACTTTGTCTAAACCATCCCGACGCGATAATCGCTTGAAGGTTGCCTCGTTGAGCGTATCGAGGCTGATGTTGATCCGTTTCAGACCAGCGGCAACCAACTCAGGAAGCTGATCAGCCAGCAACATACCGTTGGTGGTAAGTGCCAAATCATTTGCACCGGCAATTCTTGACAGCTTGGCAAACAGGGCTGCCAAATTCGGTCGCATTAAGGGCTCACCACCCGTAATACGGATCTTTTGAATGCCAACTGAAGTGGCAATGCGGACGAAATGAGCTATTTTGTCGAAGGACAACAAGCGATGCTGGGGCAGGAACGTGGCCCCTTCAGCCGGCATACAGTATTGGCAACGAATATTGCAAGCGTCGGTCACGCTTATGCGAATTGCCCGATGGACACGGCCAAAACCATCCACCAACTCACTAGCACTTACATGCTCGTGCGTCGCTGTGCCAGTGACTGACGAAGTGCCAGTTGATGTGTCGGGTACGACAACCGTCATTAGGAATCTCGATAGTTATTGCTGGGACTGCTGGGACGATCGCGACGGAACTGGCTCGGCCGGCGAGCCCGGGTCGACGCATGAGCAATTGCCCGCGGTGGGATGAATCCACTGAGCCCCGTTTTGCACGTAATGTTCGCGCTTCCAAATTGGCACATGGTGCTTCAATTCATCGATCAGCCACTTGGCTCCTTCAAAGGCTTCGCTCCGATGCGGACTGGCGACCAGCACAGCCACGCTGGGTTCAGTTACGCCAACACGGCCGACACGGTGCACCAGTACCACTTCTCGCAGTGGCCAGCGCTGTCGGGCGGTTGCCTCCAGAGCTTGCATCTGCTGCAAGGCCAACTGCTCGTAAGCCTCGTATTCCAAGTACTCGGTTTCTACTCCATTTGTCCACTGCCGCGTCGTGCCGACAAATATGACTTGTGCGCCGCACTCGGGATGGCTAATCAGCGGCCACAGGGCCGCCAATTCGATGGGTTTGTCAGTAATCTGGATCATGCTACTTTGATTGTCTCATTGAGTTCAGCAACCACACACCCAAGTATATGTGCACGACAGCACAAAGGCGAGTCGTCTGCAGCGTCGTCTGCCAACGTCGTCTGCCAACGTCGCCTGAGCAGCACGACGCAAGTCAGGCGAAACGCAAGTCAGGCTTCAAAACGTACCCACCTGCGTTAACCCCCGCAGGTTATACCAAGGCCCTCCCCTGCGAACCTGCAGCACGGGGATTTGCTCTAGTCTTTGTCGTGACCAGCCCTGGTTGTGGACTACTTTCAAGTCCGCGCCCTTGGCTCTATCCTATTGGGCCAGGTTCGCCTTATGTTTTGGTGAACAACAACTTCGCCGCTATTGCGTAAGAAACGCAGCAGGAAGCACCCATTATGCTCCAAATTCAATTGCCGGACGGCACTCTCGTCGAACATCCAGACAACGCGACCGCCTTGGACGTAGCTGAAAAAATCGGCTCGCGACTGGCCAAAGCAGTTGTGGCCGCCAAGATTGGCGATCGCATTGTCGACGCCATGCGTCCGTTGGCCGAAATCACCTCCGATTCGCCGGTTCCTCTCAAATTGCTAACTGAACGCGATCCCGAGGCTTTGGACGTCCTGCGGCACTCCAGCGCTCACATCATGGCCCGTGCTGTCATGCGGCTTTTCGAAGGTGTTTCGCTCGCTTTTGGACCAACTATCAATAACGGCTTCTACTACGATTTTGATCTCAAACATAAGTTGAGCGAGGATGATTTTCCGGCCATTGAAAAGGAAATGGCCAAGATCATTGAGCAGGCAGAGCCGTTCGAGCAGTTTTCCATGGGACGGGATGAAGCGATTCAATTGTGCGGCGACATGCATCAGTCGCTGAAAGTTGAGCACATTCAAACCGGATTGTCGGAACACGAACAATTGGGTTTTTACCGCCAAGGGGAATTCGTGGACTTGTGTCGCGGTCCGCACATTCCCGATGCAAGCAAAGTCAAAGCGTTTAAACTGCTCAGCGTGGCGGGGGCGTACTGGAAAGGGGATGCGAAGGGCAAACAATTACAGCGTCTTTACGGCACCTCCTGGTTTAGCCCCAAGGACCAGCAAGCGTATTTGGATCAGCTTGCAGAAGCTCGGCGGCGTGATCATCGCGTGCTTGGGAAGAAACTGGGGCTCTTTCAGATCAGCCCCGAAGTGGGGCCGGGCTTGTGCCTGTGGTTGCCCAAAGGAGCTCGCGTCCGCGTGTTGCTGGAAGATTTCCTCCGTCAGGAACTGCTCCGTCGCGGTTACGAACCAGTCTTTAGCCCCCATTTGGGCCGCGTCGAATTGTATGAAACCAGCGGTCACTTTCCATACTATCGAGACAGTCAGTTTCCACCGCTGTTTGTGGAACAAGCGGGTGGTTTGGTGGACGCTTGGATCGCACGCTTGCAAGCTGAAGATGAATTGACCGCGGAGCAAGAGCAGAAACTGTTCGACGCAGCCAAGGTCTTGGGGGTTGAATTGTCGGATTACAGGTTCGATGCTGACAAAGAAAGTCGGCTGGCCGTGTTGCAAACCTGGCAACGCGCTCATGAACGCTACCTAGTCAAGCCAATGAACTGCCCACATCACGCGCAGATCTTCAAGGCGCAACCACGTTCATACAAACAACTACCGCTGCGACTCATGGAGTTTGGTACGGTCTACCGCTTCGAACAGACTGGTGAGTTAAATGGTATGCTTCGCGTTCGCGGCTTGACTCAAGACGATGCACACATATTCTGCACCGCCGAGCAGGTCGAAGAGGAGTTTCGCAACACCATCGAATTGACTCGCTTTGTACTCGAAGCAGTGGGCCTGAAAGATTACCGCGTGCAACTTTCGCTGCGGGATCCCGCCAGCGATAAGTACGTTGGCAGCGATGAGAATTGGCAGAAGGCAGAAGCAGCCCTTCGCAAAGTGCTGGAGGACAGCGGCCTGAACTTCCATGCAGAGGAGGGCGAGGCAGCCTTTTATGGTCCCAAGGCGGACTTTATGGTCCGCGATTGCATCGGCCGACAATGGCAACTTGGGACCGTGCAACTCGATTACAACTTGCCCGAACGCTTTAAGCTCGAGTACGTGGGAGCGGACAATCAGATGCATCGACCGGTGATGATCCACCGGGCTCCCTTCGGGTCGATGGAGCGATTTGTGGGTATGTTGATCGAACATTTCGCAGGTGCGTTTCCATTGTGGTTAGCCCCCGAGCAGATTCGTATCCTGCCGCTGAGTGAAAAGACGAACGAGGTGGCGCTGGAGTTCGAGCGGCGTCTGACTGGACTCGGTTTCCGTGTCACCACAGATGTTCGCGGGGCTAAGGTGCAAGCGAAAATCCGCGATGCACAGCTCGAGTTAATTCCGTACATGGCTGTGATCGGTCCGAAAGAGGCCGAAACAGGTTCCGTCGCATTGCGAGATCGTATCGAAGGGGACCTAGGTGCCATGAAGATCGAAGATGCGATTGCCAAATTGCAGCAAGAGGTGACAGATCGCATCATTCGACAAGTCGCTACGAAAGAGACCGAAGTGGCCGAAATCCCCGAAAGTGCCACCTCCGTACAGAACGAGTATTAGAATCGATCGAGTGATAACTTTTTAGAACCAACGCGCCACTTTGTTTGACTGTGAGATTCATGCACAAGCTAGTTATCATGGTGGTCGTGTGGGCGTTGCCATGGGCTGCTTCGGCGCAAGAGGCGTTGCGGCAGGAGCCACCCAAGGCGTTGGCTGACTTAACGCCGCAAGAATATCAGGCGTTGGAGAAAGTAACCGAAAATAGCGTTACCGGCACGATTTCGTTTCTAGCGTCCGATGAGTTGGGCGGGCGTGGCACCCCTTCTAAAGAGTTTCTGATTGCAACGACTTATGTGGCGTCGCGATTGCGTGCTGCCGGTGCGACGGGTTTGGGACCAGACGGCAGCTATTTTCTCGAGTCGACGATCGCCACCATCCAGACACCCCATACCGGCAGCGAATTTCAGATTGCTGGTGCATCAGCGCCGCGCTTCACTTTACTGAATTCCGTCGCAGAACCTTTTCGCTTTGAAGGCAAGATCCCCTTGTTCAGTGAAGAGGTTGGCTTGCCAGACGACCATGCAGGACCGATCGCAATTGCATGGAACGAAGTGGACGGTGCGAACTCATCCGCCACAGTCGTTCTGCGCCGGCGAGCGGCCACACTGGCGGCGAAGAATGTGCCCGCGCTGCTGGTCGTCTGCCCTTCGGACAGCCAGCTTTGGAAAGCTGCCTTGCAGGCCCAAAACGAACCGCGTGTCGAGAATTCCCGGGCGCGCATCGCGATACCAATCTTGCTCGTCTCCCAACACACTTGGACGGATGATCAAGTTTGCAAGTTAGAGTTGGCGGCCACGCTTCAAGGCCAAGCCGTAGTGCGCAATGTGGCGGCTGTGCTAACGGGAAGTGATGCGGAACTGAGCAAACAAGCGGTGATCTTTTCCGCCCATCTCGACCACCTGGGGAGTGGAGGTACCGGAGAGGACCCAGTTTTCAACGGAGCCGACGACGATGCAAGTGGCGTCACCGCGGTCCTGACGTTGGCGGATGCTTTTGGTTCGCTCGAGCCACGCCCGAAACGCTCCTTGCTGTTTGTGACCTTTTGGGGCGAAGAACGCGGCATGTTGGGCTCGAAGGAATTTGTCGCGGCGTCCCCCTGGCCGCTCGATCAGTGTGTGGCGGACATTAACATCGAAATGATCGGCCGACCTGAAGAGGGTGCATTAAATAAGTGCTGGATGACCGGCTGGGGTGAATCTGATCTGGGCACTTTGATCGCGACCGGTTCGCGGCGGGTGGGGGTCGAGAATTTCGAGCACCCGACTTTAAGCGCACGGCTCTATCGATCGAGTGACAACATTTCTTTTGTCAGTAAAGGTGTGGTCGCGCACAGTTTCTCTGCCGGCTCGTTGCACAAGGACTACCACCAGCCGAGCGATGAGTGGCAGAAGCTCAATTTGCCGCACATGACTCAGATTATTCGTGGACTATACGCTGGCACCTTGCCAATCGCTCAAGGAGAATGGACTCCCAAACCTAAGTAACGATGATCAACGAGTGGCGAGAGTCTGTTGCGCGCACAACTAGCACGTCGCTCGCCCCTCACCCCGGCCTCTCCACAGAAAACTCTCGTTGTACCACACAGCCTCTTCCTGACCCCTACGAGCTTGCTCGTGGGTGAACGAGTTTTGAAATTAGGTCGCTGAGAGTTGATCGTGAGGATACTGCTCAATCAGTCGTGGCGCAATGGACGCCATGGATGACGGCGTCGGCAATCTGCTCGATGTGTTCTCCGCGACAGCACAACGGCGGCATCACCACGATAACGTTTCCTAGAGGACGCAACCAAACATGGCGGTCGAGCGCCGCCTTGCAGGCGCGCCAGCCGCGCCGTTCCGGCCACGGATAGGGGGTCCGGTTGGCGCGATTGGCAACTAACTCGACGGCTACCATCAAGCCGCGACGGCGAATGCTACCGACTTGCGGGTGGCTGGCTAAGGGCAACAGACAGCTTTCAAGTTGTGCTCCACGCTGCCCTACATTCTCTAAGGTGTTTTCAGTATCGAACAAGTTTAGCGTGGCCAAAGCGGCAGCCGCGGCCAGAGGATTACCGCCAAAGGTATGCCCGTGAAAGAACGATTTCGAGCACTGATAGTTGCCTAGAAACGCGCTCCAAACTTCGCGGGTTGTTCACGTGGCGGCCATCGGCAAGTAGCCGCCAGTCAGCCCTTTGCCTAAACACATAAAGTCGGGCTCGACCCCTTCCCAATCGCAAGCCCACATCCGTCCGGTTCGTCCCATCCCGGTCGCTACTTCGTCAGCGATTAATAAAATCCCATGCCGCTGTGTCAACGCGCGTAGACCTTGTAGAAACCCAGGTGGGTGCATCACCATGCCGGCCGCGCCTTGGACAATCGGTTCGACAATGACTGCAGCCAAACGGTCAGAGTAGGTCTCAATCAACTGCGCGTACTTACTGAGATAAAACTCTGCTAGCGGTGTTTTCGTGCAGTCGCCGATCTCTACGTCACCTGCCAGACATTTCTCATTGGACAACTCGGGCGGTAACCGATAGCCATCGGGACATGGTCCACGGACCACATCAAACAGCAACGGATCAAACATTGCATGAAACCGCGATACACCTCCAACACTGACACCGCCAAGCGTATCACCATGGTAAGCGTCACCCAGCGCCAAAAACAGATTGCGCTGCGGCTGAGGGGAAGCAATTTGCCTCCAATACTGAAAGGCCATTTTCAACGCGATTTCAACGGAGCACGCACCATCACTGCTGAAGAAGACCGTCTCCAAGCCGGCAGGTGTGAGTTCGACGAGTCGTTTCACCAGTTCAATGGTGGTCGGGTTACTCATGCCAAGAGACGTTACATGAGCCACACGCTGTAACTGGTCAACGATAGCTTGATCGATCGCGGGATGTCGATGACCGTGCACGTTGCACCACATACTGCTCACGCCATCTAAAAACGGGCGACCCGTCGTATCAAATAGCCACACACCGTCAGCACGATCAATGACAAATGGCTCATATTCAGCCATTTGCGTAAAGGCATGCCAATAATGGGAGCGATCCCAGTCCAGCAATTCTTGCTGCGTTAGCCTAGGGGTTGAAATGTCAGCCGAGCTCATTACCACTGCACAACTACAGGAGCGCCGACACGTACGCCGAGCATGGTGGATGCACTATCATCCACTAAGAGGATTCGAAGAGGACCTGTCTCATCGGCAATCGCAACCAGGGTCATCGCGGGCTGATTATGTTCGAGCGGAAAAAGCCCAAAGGTCTCGTGTTCATCGACGACGATACGCAGAGAAGCGTCGTGTGGCGCGCCCGCTAAGTGTTCCGCGGCGATGTCGGTGACCAGATTTCCTGTGGCGTCGATTTCCACCACTTTGCCTTGGAGTGATCGTGACACTATTTGCAAATCTCTCGGCCAGCTAAACGATGAAAAGCAACTGCCTTGTCGAAAGTCTGAGAGTCTTCATGATCCTCAAATTGTTATGCCTAGATTGTAGCAAGCTTTCGCGCCGCTTGTTGCCAAGATTTAAGCGAGACGTCAGTTTAGCCAGCTTAACCCTCAAGAATCCTACCCGCTCTAAGGTCGGCTAAAGTCATCCAATGGGGGTGATTGAAGAAATGGGTTGCCTTAAGCGTCAAATGACGCTAGTGGCAAAACCCACTCAATTCGACGATAATGGGAGGTGATACCAAGAGTCAGTTATCCGATCGGCGGTCGCAGCAGTTGTACCGCTGTCGTTGGACGCGGGCTCGGACCACCGCCGCTGGA
>JBBQRC010000066.1:0-11768 GCA_038215215.1 Pirellulales bacterium | reverse complement strand
CGCTAGATGCCGGCGAAGTAGAGATCTAAAATCGAGACTGGATCGTCAGCCAGATCCGTGGCAAGCCGTACCAGGGATCGCCGATACTCAGCTCGCAAGCCCCCAAAACTGTAGAGGCCCAGAACTGTAGAATCGGAGCAGCCTCGCAACACCAACGCCCCTACGAAGACCCTTCAGTACGAACCCGCTGCCTGCGGTCGCCGGCTAGCTGATCATCGTCTGCAGTTCTTCGGGGCTCACCTGGCGGAACGAAAACTTGAAGCCTTCGTATACCGCAATGGCATAGAACAGTGCGTCCATGGGATGGAACGTGTCGGCGATCAACGTCATCACTGTCGTAGGATTGGTCAACACCGACAAGGTTGTGGTGACTACTGGCCAACCTTCCTGGGCAGCCAGCAGGCCGCAAATCGCCAGCACGTTACCCAGCAAGCAGCCAGCGAGGGATAGCACTCCGCCTGCGATACCAAACGAGCGCGTCAAGCCTCGGCCAGTGGTGCGAATGGCAAAACCAACTAGGCAACCAATCCCAATCGCCATCCAACCGATTTGATAACCTGTCACATTGGTTACAACCGCCCAGGCGACTGCACCCACGATGGATGCTGCCAAGCCAGCGGCGATGCCGAGCGGCAAATTTTGCCTTTGCACTAACTGCTCGAACAGTGCAGCCGCCTTGGTCGCGTCAATCTGCGGTTCAAATTCGCCCTCTGAAGCAAGTTCGGCCGACGGTTCGGCCGACGCCTGCGGCTGGCCGCCAGACAGAGGCGAGGCAGGCTGCTGGGACGCGGATAAGGAGGAGCCCAGATCGAAGTTATCAGCGGCCATGGCAAACTTTCAATATCGACAGCGGAATGCGAATCGCTTCTTTTATACAGTCCGCAAATGTAGGAAGAAACAGTTTGCTTGCAATTTCTTAAGAAAATATTGGCTGCTGAATCTACCGTAATCCGCCGCGATCACCTCTGTAATGCCGAAGTGACTGTTGCCGAAGTATCTGTCGCGCTAGTATCCGGTGCCGAAGTATCTGTTGGCGAAGTACCTGTTGCCGAAGCTACTTGGGAGTGTTGACTGCGCGACGTTGTGGTCGGGCGTAACCGATCTTCTCCAAGGCCGCGTAGACCTCTTCAAGTGTCTTTTCGCCAAAGTTAGAGATACTCAAAAGTTCCTTCGGAGTACTACGAAGCAAATCACGAACCGTGAAGATGCCACGTTCTTCGAGGCAATTAGTCGTGCGAACGGTTAAACCGATTTCTGCTGTGCTGAGATCCAAGCGTTCGCGAAGCAAGCGTGCATGTTCTTCAGCCTGACTGAGTGGAATACGTGTGCGCGACATGTTAGGTCCCTCTTTTTCAAATCGCTTATCGGTCATAATACAGGCTTCGGCTCGTTCCGAAGCCGTCGTCGCGGGAGTATAACCACACTATCAAAATACTCCAACTCCACTGCGAGAAATACCACTATCCGCTTTGCTAGCTAATGCAATGAGTGTCACTGGTTCACAATTATTAGACGGCTTGAATTCATCGCAAATTGCCGCGGTCACACACCTCGACGGACCATTGCTCTTGCTGGCCGGACCGGGCAGCGGCAAGACGCGTGTGATCACGCACCGCATCGCTTACATGATTGAGCAAGGCATTGAACCGAGCTCGATCTTGGGGCTGACCTTCACCAACAAAGCGGCGGGTGAGATGCGGTCTCGACTACAGCGTCTGGTCGGCCACGATGACGTTTGGCTAGGCACATTTCACGGCTTTTGCGTGAGGTTGTTGCGGCGTTACGCCCGGCTGGTTGGCTTGCCAGAAAATTTCAGTATTTACGATGTCGATAACGCCGCCGCGGCCCTCAAGGTAGCCGTGTTGGAAGCGAAGTTCGAAATGACGCACACTTCGCTCGGAGCACTCGCCAATCGCATCAGCTACTTCAAGAATCGGCTGGTAACCCCCGAGATTTTGCAGGCTGAGGCCTTATCCAGCGAGGAACATTCGGTCGCCCAAGTCTATCCGTTCTATCAGCGACAATTGATGAAGTGCGGGGCGGTTGATTTTGATGACATTCTGCTGCACGTCGCCACCCTGGTACGGTCACACCCTGAACTCCGACAGCAGCTCGACGCACGTTATCGCTACGTGATGGTCGACGAATATCAGGACACCAATCTCGCGCAGTACGTGATCGTGAGACACTTGTGCGTCGACCTCCCGAACCTGGCAGCCACTGGAGACCCGGACCAATCGATCTACGGTTGGCGCGGAGCGAACTTAAAGAACGTTGCCCACTTGGAACGCGATTATCCCGATCTGCACATCATCCGCTTGGAAAAGAATTATCGCAGCACACCTGAGATCCTGTCCGTCGCTGATCAGTTGATTCAGAACAATGAGTACCGCAAAGCGAAGGTCTTGCTACCCTCGCGCGGCAGCGGTGCGTTGGTCAGGTTGTGTATCTATCCCACCGCGCGTCAGGAAGCGGAGGATATCGCCGATCAAATCGCTGCCTACGTCAACGCAGGTGATTTCAGTTTGCGCGATGTCGGTATATTGTATCGCACCAATGCGCAATCGCGACTGATCGAGCAAGCGTTATTGCGGCGGCAAATGCCCTACCAGTTAATCGGCGGATATCGCTTTTATTTGCGGAAAGAGATCAAGGATTTAGTCGCTTATCTACTGTTGGTAAATAACCCTGCCGATGACATGGCGCTGGAGCGAGCCATAAACACGCCGCCACGTGGCATCGGCAAACAGACTTTGGTGAAACTGAATGAAATGGCGGCCCGGCGGCGGGTGCCGTTGCTAGACGCGTGCCGCCAGGCGGTCCACGGTAAGGAACTCGCCAAAAGAGCCAGCGCGGCGCTTGCCTCATTCCTGAAAATCTACGACGCTCTCGTTGAGCTCTCGAATGGTCCGCTCTTAGAGTTGCTGCAAGCAGCCATTGAGTTAACGGAATATCGCGAACACTTGAAGAAGCAGGCCGCCGGAGAGGCGGACGCGGACGAGGTCACCGCGAACTTAGACGAACTACTCGCCGAAGCCAATGAGTTGGACGCGGATGCTTCGTCAGATCGCTCGGCGCTGGAGGCTTTTTTGGAGTATGCGGCGCTACAGGCTGACACCGACCGACTGAAGACCGACAGCGACCAGGTGACCGTGATGACGTTACATGCCGCCAAAGGACTTGAATTTTCGATCGTCTTTGTGATAGCCGTGGAAGAGAATATCCTGCCGCACGCGCGCACCAAGGAGGATCCTCTAGCAGTAGAAGAAGAGCGGCGTTTGTTGTTCGTGGGGATTACGCGTGCCAAAGATCATTTACAGCTTAGCTGTGCCAAGAGTCGCGGATTTGGCAATCAGGGCTCGGGTGTCCCTAGTTCGTTTCTCATGGAATTACCCCGCCATGAGATGACGATCATCGATCGCACCGAGCAGTTGCAGGAATATTATGACGGAGGCTCTGGCTTTGGCGACGACGACTTCTGCCAGCTTGACGCGTCGGAGAGCTTCTCCGCTGACGATCAAGCCAGCGATGTGGATTACGACGATGCCTGCCAATTGCCAGCAGAGGAACTCAAAAATCGGCTAGGCAAGTTCGGGAAGCTCGTTAAACTTGGGTCCCAATTGGGAGAATCTCAGGAGTTGGTGGACTGGGCGGCCTTTAAAGTCGGTCGCGACGTGAGCCACCCGCAACTCGGCGCTGGCCGCATTACGGCCGTCAGTGGCAATGGGCCCAAGCGGGCCGTGACGATTGTCTTTTCCAGGGATGGTTCCAATCGCACCTTTCGTTTATCGCACGCACAATTGATGCTAGAGTAAGCCTCTTTATCTTCGCGACAGCTCGCAGCAGAAAGTCATAGCCGCACATGGTTGCAGCAAAATATACCAAGATAGCGCAGCTCCGCTCGGTCGAGCGCTTTCAACAGCGATTGAGTGAGCTGGGGGTGACCCTGCCTTGCGACGATTCTTTACTCTCGGCTGCACAGAACTCGCCATTGGCTCAGCCAATTCAGCTTGGCCAAGTACAGGTGGGCAATCGCTGGTGCATCCATCCAATGGAAGGCTGGGATGCAAACATCGACGGTAGTCCAACAGCGCTGACCCTGCGGCGTTGGGCACGTTTTGGTGAGAGCGGCGCGAAACTGATTTGGGGTGGCGAGGCAGCCGCCGTGCAACCTGACGGGCGTGCCAATCCCAATCAAACTCTGGCGACGGAGAGCAATGAAGCCGGACTGCGCGCTTTACTACAAACTTTATTGGCGGCCCACACTGAGCGCATCGGGAATACCGATGATCTACTGGTTGGCCTGCAACTGACCCACTCCGGACGCTTCTGCAAACCCACTGATCATCGACGCTGGGAACCTCGCATCGCCTACCACCATCCGCTGCTCGACGCCAAGTTCAAGATCGATCCGAACAATCAGACCGTGGTGTGGACTGATAGCGACTTAGAGAGACTGATCGATCGTTATGTCGACTCGGCCAAGTTAGCTGAGCGAGTGGGATTTAGATTCGTTGACGTTAAGGCCTGTCACGGTTATTTACTGCACGAATTCTTGAGTGCGCGGGTCCGCCCCGGAAAATTTGGCGGCGATTTAGAAGGACGAACGCGTATCCTGCGGACGATTATCGAACGCATTGGCCACGAGAGCCCGTCGCTGATGGTTGGCGTGCGTTTGAGTATCTTCGACATGTTGCCATTTCAACAGGCTGGAGAAGAAGGCATCCCGATGCCGTGGCCTCAAAACGAGGATTATCTCTATGGTTTTGGGAACAGCGTCCGCGATCCGATGGCCATTGATTTGGTAGAGCCGTTGCAGTTGCTGCGTTGGTTAAAGGAGCTTGGCGTGATCGCCGTGAATCTGTCGTGCGGCAGCCCTTATTACAATCCGCACATCCAGCGACCCGCCATTTTTCCACCTAGTGACGGTTATCAACCACCCGAAGATCCATTGGTCGGAGTGGTTCGGCAAATTCAAACGGTTGCGGAGATCAAGCGGCAAGTCCCCGATTTGCCGCTGGTGGGTACCGGTTACACCTATTTGCAAGAGTTTCTTCCGCTAGTGGCGCAGGCGGCGGTGCGCGATGGATTAGTGGATATCGTCGGGTTAGGGCGCATGGTGCTCTCGTATCCGCGGTTACCCGCCGATTCACTGGCTGGTAAACCGCCCGAACGCAAACTGGTCTGCCGTACATTTAGCGATTGCACCACGGCTCCCCGCAATGGCCTGGTCAGCGGTTGTTATCCGCTGGACGAACATTACAAGCAAAGCCCTGAACGAGAAAAGTTACTGCTGGCCAAGCAGTAGCGAGTGCCGCCTGCCGATGGGCGATCTGGTGGTATACTACGGCGTCGTCCCAGAACAAGTTACCGCAGTTGTTCACTTGCTCCGGCCCTGCACAGCTGGAATAGCGGCGGAGAGTTCAGGGTGAGGGGAACGACGGCAAAGTCCCGGCAAGCGATCGTTTCGATCACGCGACAGCACGAAAGGTCTCGAACTTTGACACCACCTTCCCAACTCAGCGGTTACGGCCACGCGGTGCGGTGGCTGCTTTTACTCACGCTGGCATCTTTCAGCGGTTGTGGTGGCTGCCGCAGCGAAGATGACAAGCTGACTCGCGAAGAACTGGAAAAGCGGGCCAAGGAGCAGAAGGAGTCGCTGCAAATGTCGTCGCTACTGACGTTGCCCACAGACAGTCAGGCGAAGGTGGCAACCGTCAAGCCAGGGCATTGGTACGAGGTCCAGCAGCAGTTCAAATCGAATCGCGAGGACTTGCAAGTGGTCGCGGTCGGCGATTTGGCACGGGGATTGGAACCGGTAATTCTGCCGGGCACCAACGTCATGAACGAATACACACGGCGTACCAGCCTCCCCAAAGGCCAAACCAAGACCGTGGAATTGGGGCTCTTCATTCCTGAAAGTGGCGAACGCAACCCCGACCCGTTTGCCCAGCCACCGCGACTGGTATTGCGGACGCAGTTGCGATCTTGGCCGCTCATGACTCCCATCCTGCAAACCCCTCAGCTGCAGCCAACCAATGAGCTCAAGCCCTCTGAGTTTCAGTTGGTCGTCTTGAGTCCGCAAGCTTTGTCTTACGAATTCTTGACTGTGCTCGATGCAGTCTATTGGCGTGGCGAAGACAATATCGATGAGCCACGCACCCGTAGCTACCAAGTTTCGCTGGTCAAGCCTGAAGAAGGCAAGTACGCGATTCCGCATTCGATGCTCACCATGACCGCCACCGCCGTGATTGTTTGGGACGATGTATCCATTGACGAATTGACCAGCGACCAGCAGACGGCGTTGATCGATTGGTTGCACTGGGGTGGGCAGTTAATCATTAGCGGTCCCAGTAGTTGGTCGCGGCTGCAGAATTCTTTCCTCTCGCCCTACCTACCAGCGATTTCTGCCGATGCGGCGGAGTTCACGACGGCTGATTTTCACGAGTTATCGCAGACTTGGGCGGTGCCGGACTTTAGCAAAAGCGAGCAAACGCCTCTCGATATTTTGGGGGCACCGGTGGGCGGCCTCCGCTTCAAGCTGAACAATTTCGGCAAATGGCTTCCACGCACGGGTGAATTGGTGGCCGAGCGACAAGTGGGGCGGGGTCGCGTGGTGGTGACCAGCTTTCCTTTGCGTGAGCCGCGTATCAATCGCTGGAAATACTTCTCGAACTTTGTCTCCAGTGGCTTGTTGCGGCGGCCAGCCCGCGAGATTCGCAAGAATGAGGAAGGGATGCAGCGGCAAGTTTGGGCGGGAGCTTTGGGTGGCTTGTCTAAGGACGCACGCCTGCATTCCAACTTCCGCATTCTGTCACGTGACCTGCCACTGTCGGCCGGCGTGGTCTCCGCGACAGATGAGTCGCAGATGGAACAATTGAAACTGCAGTCGGCGGCCATTTCAACGACCGAAAACGAGATCAATGCGGCCGCCCCGCTAAAAGCCAACGCGGCGCCGGGCGTAGGGGATTTTGAAGCCCTGCGATGGGGTGGCCATGGGGCTGCTTGGAACGATTACTCCGGGCTGTCCATCCAATCCTTGTCGGCGCTGCGTAAAGCCGCCGGTATCGAGCTGCCAGATCGCTGGACGATCATCTATTTGATCACCGGTTACTTGATCTTTCTGGTGCCGCTCAACTGGCTCGTTTTTCGGATTCTTGGACGCCTCGAATTCGCTTGGATTGCTGCGCCTATCATGGCGTTGATCGGAGTCGTCATTGTGACGCGAGTCGCCCAGCTCGATATAGGCTTTGCGCGACGCACTACCGAGATCTCCGTGCTCGAGCTGCACGCCGACCATTCGCGCGGTCATCTGACGCGTTACTTGGCCTTATACACTTCGCTCTCCACCAATTACAGCGTCGAATTCCCGGAGTCGAGCAGTGTGGTCCTGCCGCTGGCAGACATAACACGGGTGGCTCGTCGCGCGGGGCAGGACCTACGCAGTATCCGCACTAATTTTGGTACCTCCAGCGGCGTGGTGCTGGAACCGCTGACGGTCTACTCAAATTCAACCGAAATGCTGCATGCAGAACAAATGGTTGCACTTGGTGGCGATGTCAGCCTGGCACAGACGGACGAGGGCGGATGGAAACTGCTCAATGGCACCACTTTGCCACTGCGCGGGGCACTGCTGCTGCGCAATGACGCGGGGGTTGTAAGTCACGCCTGGGTAGGCGATGTGGCCCAGAAAACTGCCACGGCGGTAAAATTTGAACGTAGTACACTGGGGCAGCTTTGGCAGAACTGGGATGCCGATCCGGCAACGTTCATAACGGATTCCAATGGGGCTCTCGCGAGTGAGCCAGGTGACTCGTTATGGATCGGTGGGGTGCTCGCCGAACTGGTTCGCAAAACACCGCTGGTACTTGGTCAATCCAGATTGTTTGCCTATACCGACGCGCGCCCAGGTGAACTAAAAATCACTCCCGCCGAAGATCAATTTGATGGCCGCTGCGTGGTCGTCGCGCATTTGAGCCCTGCACAACTTGGTCCCATACAACCGGATCTCAATATCTGGAGTCGCTTGGGCGAGGTCTCGGGCGAAACATTTGCTCCGAGCGAATTGATGGACGAACAATAAGCACCGCCTCAGACATAACCTCCTCAGACTATCTTGAAACCGACAGCAACCTCATGACCGATGAGCCACCACTAGCTACGCTAAGTCTGGCGCAATTCAGCGTTACAGAAATCGGACAGCGGCTGCGAACTTGGGATATAGGCAGTTCACAGCAGGTAACGATTGTGGATGCCGCCAAGCAAACGGGACTGGCTGTGGGGCTCAGCGCGGCCCTCAATATTGCTATTCAGGGTGACGTGGGTGATTTCTCTTTCATGTTGAACGAAAATGCTGATTTCGATGTGCATGGCGATGTCGGTCGCTGCATCGGGCACTCGATGGTATCCGGATACGTGCTTGTGCATGGTAGTGCCGGAGACTTGTTTGGTGCCTACGCCTGCGGTGGCGTATTAGCGGCCATTGGCGGGGCGGGGAACCGCTGCGGTTTGGGATTAGCCGGGGCGGACGTTATCGTCCGTAGCGACGTGGGAGATGAAGCCGGCTTGGGCATGACCAGCGGCGCGCTCGTGCTCGGTAAATCGACCGGTGATCAACTTGGCCTGGGAATGACTGGCGGCACCATTTACGTTCGCGGCGCGGTGAAATCGCTGGCAGATGGCATTCGTGAGCAACGCATGAAGGATTCAGATACGATGCGCTTGAGTTTATTGCTGGCCAGAGCGGGAGTGCGCGCCGCTAGCAAAGAATTCCGTGCGTACCGGGCAATCAAATTGCGGGGGGAAAAATGAGTACCAGCCCCTCCATTCTCGACAGCCTGGTAATTGCTCCAGTTGCTCTAGCGCCTGTCGTGCTGTCCGAAGATTTAGCCCTGGTCAATACGAGTATCAGTTTACACACCCCCGCCGGACGCAAGCTGCAATTTGCATCACCATTCTTTGTACGCGGCGATGTCCATAACAAGGCAGATGCGACTTGGGATGTTCTGTGCGAGATTTTGCGCAAACTCGGAATTCCGCTGTTCGCCCGGCTAGGCGAAGTGGATAAGGTGCCTGCGGCCAGCGTTCCTACCCGCATCGCCGTCCGTACTCAGGGTCAGCCACTTGTTAAATCGGAATTACAGGCTGCGGATGCGTTTGAGTTATCGAACTGCGACGCATTCGGTACAAATTGGGGTTGGCCATTGGAAATCGAAGGAAATCGCGACTTGAAATCCTTCGTGCAAGTTCTCCGTCAGGCCAGCGGGGGCGAGGTACCGCTAGGCTTGAGTTTACCGCTCGGAGCAACGATTGCCGACATCCGCGCCTGCGTTGAATCTACGGTCGATTTCTTGACTCTAAGATTTAGCCCAGCGTGTATGTCAGCGGGGAGTAGCCAAACGGCCAGTTTGGCCGCGTTGGGGGTGCTCAACGCGCGCAAGCAGTGTATACAGTTAGGCCGCGCTGACCTCCCCTTGCTGCTGGATGCACCCGTTACCGAAGCGACGCAGGCGATCAAGCTGCTGGCACTGGGCGCGACGGCGGTCAACGTGTGCGCGATGGTGGACGCTGCGCTCCCAAGTGTCGTGGCGATCGCCAGCGAATCGAAACTCGCCGAAAGTTTGTTGGGGAGTTTCTCCCCGGTTGTCAAACCGGTTCGCGAATTGCCTCAAGTCGAACGCTGTCTGCAACAAGTGGTCACCAGCTTGCGAGCCGCTTTGCATTATGCCGGACTGATGGACATTCAACAGCTTGACAGCAATTGCCTCCGTTCGCTCAGTCTGTCTGTTGCGGAGTTAACAGGAATTGCACCACTTGGCAGTCGCTAGGGCTGGTGTCTAATGGACCGACGTCGCCACGTCCGGAGCCCCATTTGGTCCCGAGCGCCGGCATGGACCGCCGGTGATTTGACGATCGTTTCCACGCCATTTTCGGCTTTACAGCATAAGGCAATCAATGTGAACGAACCAACCGTGAGTCAATCAACTGCACAACAGCGTTGGGTCGAGATCACCTTTGATTGCCTACCGCTACGGACCGTCAACCGCGCCGATGTTCCTCTCGATGCGTCTCCGAAGTTGGCTGCCAAGCTGCTGCGTATCCGCGCCGCGATCGAAAAACATGGCACGCTCAATAGCTACTATTTACACGCTGCTCACTGCAAATTTCATCTGACCAACGACCCACTGCAGGGGATGCTCGAATTCAGCTTCGAAGGGACCGTTTTGACCGACGAAAACGATCTCGAAGCGCGCTCGGCCGATCTGCTTGTTTCGCTCGCCAGCGAGACCTGCAGTTGGATCAATCAAGCGATTGTCGATTGGTTGAATGAAACAGTCCCGCGGGCCGTCTTGGTTGAATTCAATCGTTTCATCCGAGCGGGTGATTTGAGCCAAGCAATTGAGCGTATCGAGAAAATTCAACAGGCAAGTGACGCGGCAGGCGGCTTTGTGGGAATGTATTTGTAGTACGATTCCCATAGTCGGCTCGAGTTTCAACCCAACCTAGGGCTCTGTTCGGCTAAGCAACTCAGCTTTAGACCAATGAATTTGGCGTCAGCAAGCTCTGTGGCAAACTCGATCCCAAGACTGGTGCGGGCGACTTGCTGGCAGCAGACCGTCGGTACCCAAAAAAACCGCGTCGCTGAATGACTTCCGCGACTTCGGCTGGAACATGTTCCACCCAACTTGGTTCGCCATTCTGAATCTGACGCAACACCTCACGGGAGAATGTGTTTAGGTGCTTGGGGTCGTAGCTGTCGAGCGGTTCGATACAACGCTTTTCCACCAAGTACTGATAGAGTTTGCGGATTTCTGGTGCGACTTCAAGATTTTCGACGGTCGTCAGTTGTCCGCTTTTGCGATCGAGCAGCGGGTAGATATACAGTTTCAAATCGTTCTTGAACAAGCGTCCGAATGATTCGAGAATGCCACCATCCAGCTTCGTGTAATACTTGTCGTCAAATAAATCGCATAAACTGCCAGCTCCCATGGTGATACCGATTTTTTTCTTCGTGTATCGGGCCAGATAAGCGGCCAGCCGGTAATATTCAAAGTAATCCGAAATCAGGACCGTCATCCCACAAGCTGCCAAGACATCGGCTCGGGCTAAGAAATCGCGCAGGTCGATATCTCCATTAGCCTGCAGGTTGTGCATGGTAATTTCAGCCAGCGAGACCACTTGATCGGACGCCACATCGTCTTCGCGTTGGAATTTGTCTAAGGCAGCACGAAACATATCGATGTTCACGTGCGTCACTGGGCGAAAACTGCCGCGTTCAACGAGAATCGGCTTCTTGTACAGTACCTCAGACGGTTGCAGCACTTCCCCTTTGGCTGAAAACATGGCCGCACTGCTGAGTCCTAGTTGGACGAGCCGCAGGCTCATGACCCGATTGTCGACACTGCGGAAAGCAATGCCGGAGAATTCGATCATGTCGATTTCGATGCGTCGGGTGCTGAGATTGTCTAACAGGGATTCAATCAAGCGATCGGGTTCGTGGTTAAGAAAGAAGGCGCCATACAGCAAGTTGACTCCGACAATTCCCAGCGCCTCCTGTTGCAACGCGTTTTCCGTATCCAGCATTCGCACGTGCAGGATGATCTGACTGTCTTGATCCCGCGGATGCGCTTGAAAGCGTATTCCCATCCAGCCGTGGCAGTCATTGGTACCGTGAAAGTTACGCGCCGAGACAGTGTCCGCAAAGGCAAAAAATGCCGTTGTATCTCCCCGGCTTTCGCGGAGCCTCTCCAGGTTGAGCTTGTGTTCGT
>JBBQRC010000065.1:0-11869 GCA_038215215.1 Pirellulales bacterium | reverse complement strand
GAGCAACTCTGTGAGCCGCGGGTCTTGATTTTTCAGTAAGGCATCTCCCGCGCGAACTAACAGGTACAAATTGCGAGGGTCCGCTTTCCATGACGCAAAGAGTGCGTCGGTGTTGCTCCGCTCGATGGCCGGATTATCGGCGGCGAGTTCCTGGGCCAAGTCGTCGAGTTTGCAGGCCAGTAATGCCTGGGCGGGATTTTCGGACAAAGCGGTGACCAGTACTTGAGCGGCCTGATTACGCAGTGCTTGATCTTCGGGATAGGCCAATTGCCGCGATTTGGCTTCTAGAAAGGTGGCTTGCAGAAAGGCTGTGCGACCATCTCGACTCGGTAACTTGGCGACTGCGGCGATGGTGCTTTCGGCCGTCTTCATCGCGGCCGCCAATTCGTCCCGCAGCTTCGCTTCTGCTGCCGGATCCGAAACTAGCCCGCCGCTGAGCCGACCACTCGTTTCATCGATCCATTTCAGAACCGTTACAGCCTGGTTGAGCAGCAGGTCCGGATCGTCGGGGAACTGCACCAGCAGCTCTCTCCACAGGTCGATGGCCTGATCGTATTGGCCATCCTCCGCAGCCGCCACAGCGCGGATGGCCGTGTTCATCTCTGCGGTCGCGACCGACGATTCGGAGCTGACGAACCACCACCTCAAGAGGCCCGCAATAACCAAGGTGAAGAGGAGCAAAAAGAGTGAAAACTTGACATTCCGTGGCGACATATACTTGGGCTTCATGGACTTGCAGATGGCTAGTGAGTGGCGGCGGCGTTGCGGAGGTCCAGCCAGCGAATGATCTCCTCCAGCATGAGATCGCTGGCGGTGCGGAGCTCAGCAAAATGGAGCTCGACGTTATCAAGTCGACCTAACCGCGCGGAAGCTTCGATGGCGGCCGCAGGCTCCGTGACTCCGAAGGCTTCAAAGAGGCCGGCTGCGCTTTTGAGTGAGTGCGAAGCGCGGATCAAGAGACGAAAATCGGGGGCACTGATGCCTTGTGCGATTTCATCCAGTCGCTGCAAAGTTTCTGTCTGCAAGGTACGGACCAACAGAATCTGTTGCTCCACCGCGCAAGGTAGCAGCGCAAATGGAGCGCCGAAGTCAATCACCAGCGAGGCCGTTGCAGACGCCGCGACTGCGAAACTGCTTGATGTTTCCGCCACGGCATCCGGGGCCTGCGGAACATCCGTTATGGCATCATCCAGCCCACCCGATTCCAACTTCGCTAGCAGCCGCCTTAACAAACTAAAGTCGATCGGCTTGCTTACGTAATCGTCCATGCCAGCATCCAAACACCGTTGTCGATCGCTTTTCATCGCCGCAGCGGTGATTGCAATGATGGGCACGTGCTCATCTTCCGCTTCCAATTGGCGAATCATACGGGTGGCTTCCAAGCCATCCATCACAGGCATCTGGAGGTCCATGAAGATGGCATCAAAGCGCTGACGTTGCCAAGTTTCAATTGCCGCGCGACCATCTTCTACATAAGTCACCTGATGCCCTGCCCGTTTGAACAGTTCCAGCATCACCGCCCGATTCACTGCTCCATCCTCGGCGAGTAGCAGCGTGAGGGAGCGGCGAGCCGCGGTTGGCTCGTCTCGTCGGCGCGCATTTTCACGAGCCGCCTCCGACTGCGACGCGTTAATTTGACGCTGGCTAAGATCCTCCGGACAAGGAGCAAAGGAAATCGTGAAATGAAACGTGGTGCCTACTGCGGGCTTGCTCTCGACCCAAATGCGGCCCCCCATCATCTCGATCAATTGTGCTGAGATGGCTAAGCCCAATCCGGTGCCACCGTAGCGACGCGTTGTCGAAGCATCCGCTTGAGTAAATGCAGCAAAGATATGGGACTGCTGTTCCGGTGAGATCCCAATGCCCGTATCGCTAATGGTGATATGTAGCGTGTAGAGTTCCTCGCTGGGGGGGCCACTCGCAACTTCAACTTCGATCGCTACGTCACCATGATCGGTAAACTTAATCGCGTTGCCGACCAAATTAACGATCACCTGCCGCAAGCGACCTGGATCACCCAGCAGGTATTCCGGTACATCCGGATTGATGTTGAGCAACAACTGCAGTGATTTTTGAGCCGCGCGAGCCGCCAAGCTTTTGGCAGCATGGCCAACACAGGCCCGCATCTCAAAAGGAATTTGCTCGATTTCCAGCTTGCCAGCTTCGATTTTTGAAAAATCGAGAATGTCGTTCAGAATCCTCAACAGCGAGTGGGCGGACTGCTGCATCATATCGAGAAACGATTGTTGCTGTTCATCGAGCCGTGTATCGCTCAGCAGCTCTGCCATCCCAATAATGCCATTCATCGGCGTACGGATTTCGTGGCTCATGTTGGCTAGAAATTCGCTTTTAGCCTGATTCGCGCGATCCGCTTGGTCGCGCGCCACGCGTAACTCCGCTTCGATCATTTTCAGTTCGGTGATGTCGCGCGAGACGCCGAAAGTGCCGACGATACTACCATTCGAATCTTGGAGCGGCATTTTGGTGGTCGAACACCAAGTGTCGTCGCGATCAGGCCAAGTCTCTTGTTCTATTCGAGCAACCATCGGCTCCCCCGTGCTCATGATCTCCAGCTCATCCGCGCGAGCTTGACCGGCATGTTTGGAGGTAAAGATATCTGCATC
Source organism: Pirellulales bacterium (assembly GCA_038215215.1). Lineage (GTDB taxonomy): Bacteria > Planctomycetota > Planctomycetia > Pirellulales > Pirellulaceae > Aureliella. The sequence goes on along the minus strand of JBBQRC010000065.1, from coordinate 9,245 downwards.
CGTTTTGCCGATGATCGATTGTGGGTCTGGCAAGTGGAACTTCTCAGCCATGCTGCGGCTAATGCGAACAAAGCGGCTATCCTGATCCTTGAAATAGATCGAATCGGGGATGTTGTCTAGCAAGGCGTAAAGTAACGAGCGTTCCTTTTCCAGCGCTATTTCTGCTTGCTTGCGATCCGTGGCGTCCCAAAACAGAATTTGCACCCCACAAATCTTATCGTGGATATCGCGAATGGGCCCTTTGACAATTTCGATCCAGTTCGAGGTGTTATGAGCGTCTACATTTTCTTCGAACTTGTGCATCACCTCGCCGGTGGTCAACACACGGCGGTCGTCGGCGGCATAGTGATCGGCCAGGGGCTTCGGAAATAGATCGTGATCCGTTTTACCAATCACGTCCGCCAGTTGCATGTTACGCCGATCAAGGTACATGCGATTCGCGTAGATACGTCGCCCCTGAACGTCCTTGAGCAAGAGATTGATGCCTAGACTATCGACAATCGAGCGAAAACGGGCTTGAGTTTGCTGTGCGGATTGCTCCACTGCCGCGGCACTGGCTGCGCTGCGGCCAAACAGGATGACCTCGGCTGGGGTCAAGCAAAGGGACTGGAAGACGACCGGGCTGAAGATGCCCGCAAAATTCTGCACGTTGACCGTGACGGGCTCGATCGCCTCGGACTGCGAAAAGTTGAGCAAGCTCTCGAACGCAGTTGCCGAATCACGCGCTACCGCCCGTTGCCACCAGTCTGCACCCGCTAATTCCGCCTGTTTCCATCCCAACACCTCGATGGCGGAGGGATTCAAATAGAGCAGTGATTTATCGCTGCGCGAACAGACGATGACCAACTGGCTGTGCAACTCAAACACAGTCTTCGGCAATTGTGCGAATAGGTACGGGGTTTCTTCAACGATCAAGCGATGCATCTTTAAGCTCGTGCTGAGAACCTGTCCGAAAAGGGGTCTGACCCTCTCCGGCGAGCAGAAAAAATTAATGAAATCGAATCGCCTCCAAAGGGTCAGACCCCTTTTCGGACAGGCTCTGAGTCCATCGTGGCAGTGTCCGTCTTGGCCGTGTCCGCACAGTGTTTCACCATCGTCACTTCGTTGCCACGATCATTATACGTAACTTTATCCATGAAGCTATGAATCAGTATCAGCCCTCTGCCATTACCGTTCTCTAGCGTCCGCGGATCGGTGATGTGCAACAAGCCGCCCGTCTTGAACCCATGTCCCTCATCGCGAATGACCACACGCAATACATCGCGCATCAAGCGGGCGTCATAGTGGATCTTGCGATTCTTATAAGGTGCTTTCCCCAATCGTTCCTCGAACAGCGGCCAAGCGGGCGCGTCTGCGCCCTCCGAACCGGCGTGATCTTGCCACTGTTCGCGGGTTAATTCCAAATTTCCGCGATACAACGCATTTGTTAAGGCATGTTTGAGCGCGATACTGACGCGATGCCGCTCTGTGCCGTTAAGCAACTCCATGCCAGCCGCCATTTGCATGGTCAAATCGATGACGGTGGGAATGAATTCGGGTCTACTCGGTAAGTCAAAAACCAGGCGATTTTCCGTCATGTGATCGATCAGTTCCGCATAACTGCGATCGGTACGGAGTACACCCAAGACGTCTTCAACAGTGGCCAAAAGTAATTCGTTGAGCATCGTTTTTGGTACGTAGGCGGCTGCGCCATGCCGCAATGCTTCTGCCGCTAATCGTTCTGAACCCCGCGCGGTGACGAGCACTGCTGGGATAAACGGATAGTCGGCTTGCATCTTCTTGATCAATTCCAAACCGTTCATCACCGGCAACTCCAGGTCGGTAACGACGATTTCATCGAAGCCCCGCGCGAGGTGCTCGAGGGCGGTTGTTCCATCGTCAACACAAGTCACGATATGGGATGCCGATTCCAACAGCAACTTCATCTGCATGGCTTGAGTTGGACTATCTTCTACCAACAGAATATTGGGCATGAGGCACCTCAATGAGAAAAATTCGCCTTCGTTGTGCACGGTAAGATGCGCTTGAGCTTATCAAATTAGCCTGCGCAATTCGACTTTATTCCGCAAAAACTCGGCTTAAGGGTTCGACAGGTGGGCGGCCCGAGATGTGCCGGCGCGGAAAAAAGCCGCTTTGTGAAGCAACGATTAAATCAATCGCTCCACTCCGCTCGACCGCTTTCGTCACCGCATCGGATCAGATCGCTCGATAGCTTACTGCCTCTTACCGACGGGATTACATGCCGGACTGCAGGGCGTCCAAATGCCGACCAAAATGATCGTCGAGTACGGCGGTGTAGGTATCCGGATGCGCACTGAGGCAGTCGCGCACTACCGGGCCAAGCTGCGGGTCGGTCAGAACGCTGCCAAACGTACAGTGCAGAATCTGGCGACCTGGCTTAGTAAAACCCTTCCCTTGAGGGACGTCTTTCCAGCACTCGAGATACTCCGATTCAAGTAGTTGATCGCTCGCACCGCTGGTCTCAGGAGCATCGGCGAGCGTCGCGGAAACATGATAGGTGGCCTTGTCCGTAGCGTACCGACCTCGCGCAAAATCAATGATTTCCCGGAAAGTGTCTGGATCGTGCCGGGCCACCACGCGGAGCGCTTCGAGGTAACTGGTCCCGGCTGTTTTCACATGCCACCGCCCGCGAGTGGCTTGGGCCAGCAAACCGTACATGGAAAGTTTATCGCTCCCCGAATGCAGGCTGAGTTTGTACGGCCCGAGCAGTTCCGCAATGGCCGCGTGGTCGCGCAGCGAAACGGCTAGGGCTGATAGGTCACCCCTAAAATCGACACCTTTCTCAAAGTCGCCAATAAACCGGGGAGCCAGGCTAACCAGTTTCATCCCCCCGGCGAGGCACTGGTCGGCAATAATGTAATGTTCGGCCAGCGTGGTCGGTTGATCAGTCTCGTCGACCGACAATTCGATTTCATAATCGCGATCGGCAGCCTGCTGCACTTGGGCGATGTAATGCCCCAATTCCAGCGCTTGGGCAATGGCCAAGCCATATTTGACGGCGGCCCGCATGCACGCTTCCTCGGACAATTCGAACCTTGTCCCTGTCGCGAGCGTCACCGATTGGCGCAAGTACTTATGCACCCAGGGCGACTGGCCCCGTACCGCGTCGAACTTCGCCCGCAATGTCGCTTCGTCATAATCGTCCGTACGCTGATCAACGCTTCCGGATGGATCAATCGTGAAAAATGTAAAACCTACCGCTGCCGTGACATCAACGTCGGCAGTTGTTTTGAGGTGATCGGCATCCGCTCCTATCGGATCTGTCCAGCCAACCCGCGCTGCAGCTAACATCGCGTCGTCCATCACCTGCTGTGGCGTGCGGGCGGTGCGAGTCATTTCGCGAATGGATTGCTGCGGGAAGATCGGGGCAACACCCGCACCACAGCGACGCATGGCGGCGACATGCCCCTGCGTCGCCAGTCCAATACGGTCGCCAAATCCAAAACTCGGTTGCAATCCAAGTGTCACAGGCTTCTGAGTCATGATGGTTCGTTTTGAGGTTGCTAGTTTTGAAGGAGCCGGGGGATTATAACCCAATTCGGTTGTTGTAAACGTGCTGCAGCCCCTTCCGACTATTTCCTCAATGCGTGAGAACTTTATGGCCATCGACGCTTCCATTCCTGATCCCGCCATCGTGCTCGACCTACTAGAAGCCTTCCGCCGCTCGAAGACGATGTTTGCCGCCGTGTCGCTGGGTGTCTTCGATACACTGGCGGTCGCACCTGCCGATCTCTCGCAACTGACCACTAAGTTACAAGCCAACGAAGATGCACTCGAACGGTTAGTCGATGCCTGCGTTACATTGGGACTCTTGTTGCGAAATGAAGCCAAACAATATGCCAACACGCCGGTCGCCACGACTTATCTGACCAGCACCAGTCCGCGTCGCCTTACGGGCTATATCGGTTACTCGAACAGTGTGATGTGGTCGATGTGGGGGAAGCTGGAGGACGCTGTTCGCGAAGGGACACACCGCTGGGAACAATGTTACGGATTGCAGGGGGACATTTTTTCACACTTCTTCAAAACAGAAGCTGCCAAACGTGAGTTTTTGATGGGCATGCACGGCTACGGCATGATCACTTCCCCACAGGTGGTCGCCGCGTTGGACCTGAGCCGTTTCCAGCGCCTGGTTGATTTGGGTGGCGCAACGGGCCATTTAGCCGTCGCGGCTTGCGAACGCTATCCGTCGATGCGGGGTGTCGTCTTTGACTTGGCGACAGCTATCCCGTTAGCGCAAGAAATCGTCGGTCAGTCCTCGGTTGCCGAGCGGATTGAATTCGTCGGTGGCGATTTCTTTAGCGATCCTCTCCCACCAGGTGATGTGTACGCCCTGGGTCGCATTCTGCATGATTGGAGCGAGCCTAAGATACTGTTGTTGCTTCAGCGGATCTTCGACAGTCTTCCCAGCGGTGGCGGTGTCTTGGTGGCCGAGAAGCTGTTGCAGGACGATAAGCTTGGCCCGCGTTGGGCACAAATGCAAAGTCTCAACATGTTGACTTGCACCGAAGGTAAAGAGCGCTCGCTGAGCGAATACGAAGTGCTGCTGACCCAAGTTGGCTTTACGAACGTGATTGGCTGTCGCACGTCGGTCCCGCTCGATGCGGTACTTGCCATTAAACCCTGATGCGCCGCTACTGGAACGTATGAAAACGCATTTCCGCTTCAGCCAGGGACTGGCCAACGCATGCAAAACGTGATCATTCTGGCGGTCGGCTATTCAGTGCGGGCTCTCGTCGAAGCGTGCGTGCGGAGTGGCTATGCGACCATTGCCGTCGACCATTTTGGCGACGCGGATACCAGACGCGACGCCAAGGGCAATTGGATTCCTCTGGAGCTTACTGAGACTCGTTCGCTGGCCCCTGCCTCCTTGGGGGCGTTATCTGCCGTGGCCACAACTGCGGTCGCATCGGGACGCACGTTGGTGGCGTTATTGGCTGGCGGCATGGAGAACCTGCCCGCAGTCGTCGCGCAACTGGAAACCTTTGTCACCGTGCTTGGGCCCAGTGCGTCACAACTCGAGATACTGCGCAACCCGCAGCACTGGCAAGCCGCGGCCGACGCCGCCGCGGTGAACTTTCCGGCTCGCGCGATGCTGCGACCCGCGGATGATGCTGATCGAAACTGGCTCTGGAAACCAAGCGGCAGCGCCGGAGGCCTACATATCGGTTGGCAATTTCCCGCCGACTGCGGTGCCATGAGTGGCTGTTGGCAGCGGTACGTCGCTGGCCAGCAGATGGGCGCGACCTGCATCGCACATCCGCAGGGAACGGAATTTGTTGGTGCCACGGCGAGCTTGGCGGCCGCCGATTGGCCCGGCCCCACCGAGTTCATCTATCGCGGCTCTTACGGGCCACTTAGCCTATCAAGCGTTCACCAGCGACAGATAGTCAAGTTGGCCGAATACTTGCGTCAACAAAGCGGCGTGCGTGGCTGGCTACAATTCGACTTTATTGAAGACCATCAAGGCGACTTGTGGTTGCTGGAGTGCAATCCACGCTGGACGGCTGGCATGGAAATTTTTAGCTTGGCGGAACACTCGCAACTGATCGACAGGCAGCTAGGGGCCACTGATCCTGAGATGGAACGTAAGGCAGTGCGGTTAGCAGCCAGTCACACGGGCTGTGTGGCCAAAGCGGTGGTGTATGCGACGCAGGATATGGAGCTCAGCCAAGCGGTGATCACACGCCTGCTCGCTCAGATGCAACGTGTTGAACAAGCCAACTCGTGGTTGGCCAACTCGTGGTTGGCCGACGTCCCCAGCCAGCCGCAATGGGTCCGGGCAGGTGATCCGATCGCCACGGTCCGATGTCATTGTCGCGGTGCAGTCGCTGGTGAAAATGTTTTGCCCGCTCTCAGGCAGTTGCAAGAGCGTTTACTGGGGATCATTATGTCCCCCGCTGTCCCTAGTTGCTAAAAACTGCGGCTAGCGTTGTGCGGCTAATAGAGGCTAGACGCTTGATGACCGCTCCGCCGGACTCAGTTTCCGCTAGCTGGTTTGCGAAACCGGGGGTTTTTTCGTACGAAATCGCTCCACGCTACCGGCGTTATTCCCGTTTCTCCAACTTCAACAAAACTTAATTGCGGCATGCTACTCAGCGTCGTTAGCGATTTGTCAGTCACGCGTGTCTTCCCGAGCCACAGGGTGGTCAGTTGCGGCTGACGCGCCAACTGCACGAGGTCTTCGTCGGTAATATGGCAGCCAGTTAAATCCAGTTCCTTCAACTCGGGAAGTTGCCCAAGGGCGGCCAGTACGCGACCGGCGACCGCGGTCCCCTCCAGGCTCAGTCGCTGCAAATGCTTGAGGTTTCCGAGAGCCTTGAGGTCATCCGAGTTGGCATTGGCAAACGACAAATCCAGCCACTGAAGTTCCACGTGTTGCGTTACCAATGGCCAACTTGCCGAGGTCAACTCGCTGGCGGCTAGCACCAGTTCGGTGACGGGTCGAGCGGATCGAAAGCTGGCAATTTGTGCATCCGTGACGGTTAACCAAGTTTCATAGTGCTTCTGGATTTGGTCACCACCCAACATTTGCAGCACGGTCGCTGTGTCCGGTACGGCTTGATAGATCGACACGAGCGCCTGGAGCAGTTTGGCGTGGCGCAGGTCTTTGTCGAAGTCGGCATTGTCCGCATCGAGAATCGCGTGTGACAGTCCGGCCGCTTGGGAGTAAAGTCTGGCGATATCCGCATCCGCTTTCCAGCCATCCATGTTGCCGCCATTGAATTCCGCCCATGGTACAAAGTAGCCATCGCGCAAGGCTCGATAACGCGCTGTCTGTAAACGCGGCGACTCGAAGCCACCCAATGTCCAATAACTTTCACCCTGCCACAACGATTCCATATAAAGAGCGATCCCTTCCAATAGCCAGAAACTTTCTTGGGTGCCGGCCGGGGAATGGGCATCGATGCGGGTCGCTTCGGCCAGTAGCTGATGTGTCAATTCGTGAAACAACGTCGCTTTCAAACCGGCGTCGGGGAAGAAATAAGAGGTCTCCGATTGTGGATCGTAATAGCCCACGGATACGCCAATGTTCTCTTCTTTTACACCCAGGGTGGCGATGTAATCGGCGCGATCGCGAAGAAAGACTACCTTGATCTGTCGCTGCGACTCGAATTGGCCACTGCGACCTTCCAGTTTGGCTTGGAGTAGGCCAGGTGGCGACCAAAGTGGAAAGAAGAACTGCGTCCACAACGCGTAAAATTCTTCGAGCTGAGTGGCCAATTCAATCGTCTGCGGCGTGGTAGCGCGGGAGGTAAGATAAAAGTGGGGTGATTCGACGCGCGTGTACGAATTACCTGGCCAGGCGTAGGTGGGATGCTGGCCGCTTGAGCGTCGCAACTGAGGCCGCGCCGTGCTGGAGGTCGCCAGCCGTCCCAGAACCCGTTTGGCTTCCGCATGCTCTGGATGCTCGCGTAGCGTCCGCCACAACATTCTGTAAGCTGTCAAGTCATCGCCGCGGGCGGCCGCCGCGCGACTGGTCTGATAGTAATACTCCGCGTGCCGCTGTCTGGCTGTTTCAAAGTGTCTGACCCAGGCCGCTTGATTGCGATTCGCCGGCTTTTCCAACTGCGAAGCTACTGGCAGGTAGAGCAGCAGTTGGTCCGGCCGTTCGACTGGCAGCCAGCGTCGGCAGAGCGCAGCCTCGTCACTCAGTTGCAGTTCTTCGCAGACCGCAGCCAGGCGATTGAGCTCCGCTGTCATCGCCGGTACATCGAGCGGAGCCAAGCTTGTAACTTCATTGGCCGCAGGGGTTTGCGCTACGGAGCTGACGTCCAATAGCAGCGCGATGCTGACAATCAAAGCAATCTGACAGCCACCTGTAGTATTTGACCTAAACCAGCTCATAAGTGGTACTTCAGGCTTGAAAATTGGAAGTAGACTCAAGTGATAGGGCCCGCTTGCGACGTCGCTGGCGGTGGCGAGCAAGTCGAGCGGCTCAAGGTTCGGAGAGTGGATTTTATCCATCGGATTTGCAAAGCGCTTGCTGTTTGCGTCTGCTAGGTTGATAATTAGGTCGGTACAGGAAATTAGTTGCGACAACAAAAGAGGTATGACATGGCTACGTGGAATCGATTGGTCTGTGGCTTGGCACTAGCCGTGGTGGCTCTTTCGGCAGGCACCGCCAACGCTTGGTTTGGTCATCATCATCATCACCACGGGTTTGGTTACTACGGCGGCTACGGCGGTTACAGCAGTTATTATGGCTTCAATGCCTGGCCATCCTATTCTAGCTACGGCTTTGCGCCCATTTCGATTGGCTTCGGCTACCGACCGTCCGTTTATTATGGCGGTTGCTACTCGGGGTATTCGAACTATTACGCTCCCAGTTACTACTATACGCCTTCTTATTACGTGCCCAGTTATTCCGTACCGGTTTACTCGTACTCTACCTACGCCTATCCCACTTGCTCGACCACTCCGGTAACGTCTGGCTATACTTCGACCACCCAAGCTCTACCGGTCCAAAGATCATTCGCCGGGTACTCTGGGAAGACTCAATCAGCGAACAATTATGCGGTCGTCAGTTCGGCCACAAGTGGCTATTCGAGTCTGAAGCCAGCGGTCTCGAGCACTAGCCCATCGCGTTATGTTACTGCCGGCAGCGCGTCTGTACCGGCGGTCGCGATGTCCTCGACTGCAAACGGAACACCCGACGAATTGATGCAGGCTGCCGATGCGATTCTGGCAGCAGGCGGGTACCGAGAAGCGTCTCAGGCTTACGCACAGTTGGCTGTGCGTTTCGGTAGCTCCGATCAACTGGCTATGCGAAGATTCATCGCTCAAGTCGCTGGCGGCAATTACGAACAGGCCGCCGTGATTATTGACTTGGCATTAGCCAGCGGCAGCAACCTGCAGGATCTCGCGTTGCCACACCAGACACTTGCCGCCACGTTGGGTGCTTCCGCGGACTTGATCAGTCAGCGCACAGAAGGTTTGGCTGCCAACGCTCTGCAACAGCCAAACGATGCGACTCCCATGGCCGCCGTTGCCACTTGGTTAAGTCTCAGCGGCGATCGTGATCGCGCGGAATTGTTCTCACGACGCGTTGAACAATTGCGTGGTTCAGCCCCGGTCGTTAATCCAGTTGTCGATCGCTTGGCCGCGCTGCCTGCCATTCGTTAGTATCGAGCGGTCAATAAGTGTCCACTTCCCATTAGCCGCACGCGCTTTCCTATTAGCCGCACGGCGTTAGCCGCGGTTTTCAGCAACTTTATATTAGC